>CBDUYG010000368.1:0-4397 GCA_965371385.1 uncultured Myxococcales bacterium
TGGCGCGCCGCTCTGGCCTCACCGGGCACACGCTGACGCCGCCCCTTCCGGGACTTCGATTCCGCCGACCCTGACGCCCCAGGGACTGACCCCCCAGACGCTCCTGCCCGAGGTCCACGAAGACGAAACCGATCCCCTTGCGGCCCGGGCGCGCCAGGCGGGTAGGATGTGCAGAGCGGGGGATCTGCGCGGCGCGGTGCGGATCCTGCTCGACCTGCGAAGTGTCGTGGGAGCGCAGTACGGGGCCGAACACTCCGTTACCCAGATCGTGGAGCTGAGCCTCGATCGGGTGGAGGCTCTGTTGGGCGAGCCCCGGGAGCGGTCTCTGCTTCCCGAACCGGGAACGGAGGGGGCGGAGGTATCCCCCGCTCTCGAGCGGGGCCTGCGGAAGCTTCGTGCCTGCTCGTCCCTTGCCGGCGCGCCGACGGGCACGCCGCGCCGGGGCGCTCCGCTCCGCTCTCCGCCCTACGGAGCCGCTCCAACCCTCGACCTCTCGGAGGGTGACTTCGAGACCCATCTGCGGGCAGCGCGTGCGATGACGGCGAAGGGGCAGTATCGCGCAGCGGTGGTTGCGGCCAGGCGAGCCCACGATCTTGCCGAAAGTCGCCATACGACGCGCGAGAGGCTCGATGCCTACGAAGCCCTCGCTCTCCTGCGGCTTCAGGTCGGAGATACACCCGGCGCGGTCGAGGCAGCCCGTCGGGCCTTGATTCTCGCTCACGGCAAGGGAGCCCTGGCCTCCCGGATCCAGATGGCACGTCTTCTCGCCCAGGCCCATCACCTGGAGGAGGCCCGGGGAATCCTGCAGGAGGCCGCCTTCGAGGCCGCGCGGGATCCGAAGCTGGCGCCCGAGCTCGCCGAGGCGAGGGCGGATCTCGCCCTGCGCCTCGGAGCGCCCGGCCGCGCGATCGAGCAGCTCGACCTGGCCCTCGATCTGCATATCGAGCGCTACGGCCGCGGACATCCCTCTACCGCGGCGGTGCACCAGCTACGCGGAAACGCGTTTCGCCTGGCGGGGGACCTCCCCGCGGCCAAGCTCGAATACAACAATGCCTTCGAGATCCGCCGGAAGATCCTTGGCCTGGCGCATCCCGAGACGGCGCGCAGCCTCAACGCTCTCGGCGTGCTGCAATCGGATTTTCGCGACTGGGAAGCGGCAGATCGGACCTTTGCCCAGGCGCTCGCGAGCCTCGTCGAAGAATTCGGGGTGAATCATCCCGAGGTGATCGTGGTGCGGGCGAATCGGGCCCTGGTTGCCTGGGGGGCGAGTGAGTCGCCGGCCGCAGCGACCGACTATGCGGCCGTCGTGAACGCGCTCGCCCAGGCCCATGGCGAAGATCACCCCAACGTCTCCGATGCCCGCCGCAACCTGGCTCGAATGGAAGAGAAGCTGGGACGCTCGGAGCAGGCCGAGAGCCTGCTCGACCTCGCGCTGTCGGCTCAGCTGCGAGCTCTCGGAGCCGGGCATCCGGCCCTCGCGCCGACCCGGGTCTCCCGGGGTCGGTTCTTCGCCCGGGCCGGCCGACTCGACGAGGCAGAGGCAGAGCTCGAGGACGCGATCGCCGTGCTGATCGAGCACTACGGTGACGAGCACCCCCTGGTGGCACGCGCCCGCAGCTTGCTCTCGCGAGTCGCGACGCGCAAGGGAGAGCGCGAGGTCGCGTGGGCCGAGGCCCAGGAGGCGGCTCGGGTCTTCAGCCTCTACCTCAGCCGTTCGTTCGACGCGATGCCCGATCGCGAGCGAGCCCTGCTCGCCCGCGATTCGACACAGGTGATGGGGGCGCTGCTCTCGGCTCGGGGTGTGGCGCCGCGGGATGTCTACGTCGAGATGATCCCCCAACGTGATTCGGTGCTGCGCTCGATCGCCGCGACACGGGCGGCCGCGCGGGATGCCAACGAGGCCAGCCGTGCGTCGCTGGTGCGGCTCGAGGAGCTGCGCGCGCGCTACGTGGCGGCCATCCTGAGCGAGTCGCCCCGGGCCGCCGAGCGGGCCCGGAAGCTGGCTCGTGAGATCGATGCACAGGAGACCGTCGTCTCCCTCGCCCAGGGGAGCCCGCGCGCCCTCGACGCTTCCGAGGTCATCCACCGAGCCTGCACTCACCTTCCCGCCGATGCCTCGCTGATCGAGTTCGTTCTCTACGACCGAATCGAGCTGGGAGCGCCGGGGAGGGTCGTGCCCTCGTATGCGGCGATGATCGTTCGCCCGGAGCCGCGTGCGGACGGGGTCCCCCATTGCTCGGTGAGCCGGGTCGAGCTGGGGGATGCGGCACGGATCGAAGCGGCGGCGGATGGCTTCGCCCGGGCGATGCGTGACCAGCGCAGCGACGCGCCCGCAGAGCGCAAGCTGCTGGGAGAGCTGCTCTTGAATCCAATACGCACGAAGCTCGCCGGGTCGTCACGCTGGCTCGTGATTCCCGACGCGGCGCTCTGGGGCGTCTCGTTCCCCGCGCTGCCCGACCCCGAGAATCCGGACCACTACCTCGCCCAGCGCGTCACCTCGGGTACGCTCACCTCGATTCATGAGCTCGCCGAGTTCGACTCCGCCGACGAGGAATCACGAACGCTCGCGGGAGCGTTGCTCTTCGGTGCTCCTGACTTCGGGAGTGCGGCGAAGGAGGGCTCCGGGCCGGTCGTCCTGACCTCCGCGGGGCCGTGTCGACTCGCGCCCTTCGAGCCGCTCCCCGCAACCGCTCTCGAGATCCGGGAGATTCGCGCGATCCTGCCCGAGCCGCGCGTGGTGCTCGGGGGCGACGCGACCAAGGCTCGATTCCGCTCCGAGCTCGCGTATCGACCGAGCATCCTTCACCTCGCGACCCATGCGTACTTTGCGGCAGCCGACGGCTGCGAGGGTAGGGAGGCGGAGCAGGCGATCGGCGGAGAGAGACCGGCGAGCGACACGCGACCGGTCTCGCCCAATCCCCTGATGCTGTCCGGGATCGTCTTCGCCGGAGCCAACGAATCGGCCCGCATCGCGGAGGGCGAGGCGGCGGAGCGGGCGAGCGGGATCCTCACCGCCTACGAGGCGGCGGGGCTCGACCTCTCCGCTTCTCGTCTCGTGGTGCTCTCTGCTTGTGATACCGGTGCGGGCCTGCATCGCCGGGGCCAGGAGATCCAGGGCCTGCGTTGGGGCTTCCGTGCGGCGGGAGCGGGCTCCCTCGTGACCAGCCTCTGGCGCAGCAACGACGTGGTGACGCGCAAGTTGATGGCGAGCTTCTATGGAGCGCTGGGCAGCGGTGATCTACCAGACGATCTCTTCCTGGGGGCCGAGGCGCTTCGCCGCGCCCAGCTCGCCCGGGTCGAGAGTGAGACTCGCCTGGGCCTCAAGAAGCCCCTTCACTGGGCCAATTTCAGCTTCTCCGGGGTTTATTGAGTCGAGAGTGTATTGAGTCGAGCGTGGCCCGAAAGTCGGGAGTGCTCCGAGCCGGGGGAGGCTCCTTGTCCTACGGCTTGTTGGCGTTGCGCGGGACTGCGAACATGCCATCCCCATCGAGAGAACGAACGAGCGGGAGTCGTGATGAGCTGGAAGCTGGAGAGGCACCCGACGTTTCCGGGTGTGCAGGGCCCCGTGGTGGTCTGCATCATGGATGGCGTGGGGATCGGCCGCGAGGACGAATCGGACGCCGTCTGGCTGGCGCGCACGCCCCACCTCGATCGCCTGGGCGAGGTCGCGCTCAGCACGCGTCTGGTGGCCCATGGCCGCGCCGTCGGCATGCCGGCCGATAGCGACATGGGCAATAGCGAGGTGGGCCACAACGCGCTCGGTGCGGGTCGCGTCTTCGACCAGGGGGCCAAGCTGGTCGGCGAATCGATCGCCTCGGGAAGGCTCTTCGAGGGCGAGGTCTGGCAGGCGGTGACCGAGCGCGTGCGC
The DNA here is from genome assembly GCA_965371385.1 of uncultured Myxococcales bacterium. Lineage (GTDB taxonomy): Bacteria > Myxococcota_A > UBA9160 > UBA9160 > UBA4427 > CBDUYG01. The sequence goes on from CBDUYG010000368.1 coordinate 3,869, forward strand.
CAGTCGGGTGAGCCGCTCCACTTCATCGGTCTGCTCTCCGATGGCAACGTCCACAGTCACATCGATCATCTCTTCGCCTTGCTGCGCCGCTGCGATCGCGAGGAGGTCGAGCGCGTGCGCATCCACATCCTGCTCGACGGCCGAGACGTTTCAGAGACGAGCGCCCTCGATTACGTCGATGCCCTCGAGGAGCTGCTCGAGACCCTGCGCCGACAGCCCGATCGCGATTACCGCGTGGCGTCGGGAGGCGGGCGCATGCTGATCACGATGGACCGCTACGGTGCCGACTGGGCCATGGTCGAGCGCGGCTGGAAGACTCACGTACTGGGGGAGGGCCGGGGCTTCGGGAGTGCGCGCGAGGCGATCGAGACCCTGCGCGGAGAGAATCCTGGGATCAGCGACCAGGTGCTGCCTCCCTTCGTCGTCACCAGCGGTGGCGAGGCGATCGGGCCGATTCGCGACGGCGCCGCGGTCGTGCTCTTCAACTTTCGCGGTGACCGCGCGATCGAGATCAGCCAGGCCTTCGAGA
>CBDUYG010000369.1:0-4397 GCA_965371385.1 uncultured Myxococcales bacterium
GCTCGCGATCTCATCCTGCGCGCCGCCGAGAACATCTACCCGGTCGAGATCGAGCACCGTCTCGACGCGCATCCCGACGTCGCCGAATCCGCGGTCGTCGGCGCGGATCACGAAGAGCTCGGCCAGGAGGTCAAGGCGATCGTCGTCCCCGCAGAGAACGCCACGCTGGACACCGAGAGGCTGGCAAGCTGGTGTCGCGAGGCCCTCTCCTCCTTCAAGGTGCCGAGCCTCTGGGAGATCCGCAGGGAGCCGCTGCCCCGGAACGCCTCGGGCAAGGTGCTGAAGAACGTTCTCACCGGAGAGATGAGCGACCATCTGATCGAAGACTGAGCGGATCGTCCCGCGGCGCACGCACCCGCCGGCCAATCGCCTGTCGGTCATCGATCAGTCGCCGGTCTCCGCGACCTCGCCCTGGGACACGCGATGCAGCGCTCCACCCTCCCGCCACATATGGCAGGAGCCCACCCGGCCCTGCATGCCGAGCAGATCCGGCCTGGCCTTGGCGTCGATGGGCCAGCGTTCGGAGAGGGATGCGATGCACTGGATGAAGCCCGGCGCAAAGCTGAGAAGAGCGTCGAGCAGGGGACGGTCCTCGCTGCGGTCACCCAGCAGCTCCAGTAGGCGACGGCTCAACCCGCTCATCACGCTCTGCCCCAACAGGGGTAGGAGCTCGTCGCTGCGATCCCGCCAGGGTGCCGTCTCGATCTCGTCGTAGTCCCGCCGGCGCTCGAAGGCCTGCAGCTGAGAGAGCGTCAGCCCCTTTGCAAGCTCGACCCTGCCCAGCACCCGCACCTCCGTCTCGGCACCGAAGTGATCCATCGGAAAAGCGATCGCGGGAGCGGCACGAAAGTGAAGATCCGTCAGCTGCACACTGACGATCATCTGCCGCTCGGCTTCCCGTTCGAAGCCATCGATCTCGACCGCGCGATGGAATATCCGCTCATTCGCACGACGATCGGTGTGCTCTGCGGGCTGCGTGTCATCCCAGTCCAGCGCCGTCACCGCCGTCGAAGCCGCGAGCTGCGCCAGGGCGAGGAGGTGCGAGCATCCGCGATCCCTGCCAAAGACTTCGCCCAGGCGCGAGACGAAGCGATCGTCGAGAGTCTCGCCGCTCAGCTCCTCGAGGCGATGAACCGGATCGAAACAGCACTCACCCCTCGTGATCGCGGTGGGCTCGAAGGCTTTGGTGGGCTGGTCTCCCGTCAGCTTCTCGAGCACCCGGCTGCCGGGATCGATCACGCCCTCGAGAGTCATGTGATGAATGATGCCCGATGGCTGCAACATTCCTGCAACGGGCACGAAGCAGCATTTGCGCACATCGACCACGGCGGCCGTGAGGGCGTGGCGCGCGTCTTCGCGTTGCCGGGTTTCGATCGTGAGCGAGCGAGAATGGAGAGGATGACCGGAGACGTTGAGCTTCATCGTTGGTCGCGAATTATAAGGGACGTGACCGAGCCGCGCGCCCTGCCGGCGAGAGGTGCATCAGCGGCCCCCATGCTCGGCCTGCCAGCGCTCGAGCAGCCACTGGCTCCAGAGGTAGAGCCGATGGTCGGCCGCGCCGCTCCGGTGCTCCGAGAGGCGCTGATCACGAAACGAGCGGGAGAGGCCCGCCGCTCCGCCACGATCGTCGAAGAGGAGCTCTGCGTCCCGAAACCAACGGCCGAGCGGAATACCGAAGCCCTTCTTGGGCCGGTGCAGCACGTCCCTGGGCAGTAGCGGTCGCAGCGCTCTCTTCAGGATCCACTTCGTGCGGCCCCTGCGCAGCTTCACGTCTGCGGGAAGCCTGCGTGCGAAGTCGACGAGCGCGACATCGAGGAAGGGGGAACGCACCTCGAGACCGTGCATCATGCTGGCGCGGTCGATCTTGCACAGGATGCCGTCCTGCAGATAGAGACGCGTGAAGAACTGAAGGGTGCGATCCACGGCTCTTTCGCTCTCGCAGCTCTCCCAGGCTTCGATCGCCTCGCTGTAGAGTTCCTCTTCGTCGACCGGCTCCTCGAGCAGCTGTGAAAGCTCACGTGGGCCGAGAGGAGCCATCCAGATCGGGTTCCACAGCGCGGGGGGTCCGTCGAGGCCGGCGAGGGTCCGCTTCAGCTTGAAATCGAGGCTCATATTGCGATGGGCCGTGGGAAGCCGGGTCGCGAGCATGCGAATGGCCCGATGGAGCGGCCGGGGAACATGCTTCGAGTAGAGACCGGCCAGGGCAAGGGCTTTGAAGGGGTCGTAACCGGCGAAGAGCTCATCCGCCCCGTCGCCGCCCAGCACCACACTGACCCGGCGTCGGGCCTCGCCGCAGAGGAGATGGGTGGGGAGCAGGGAGCTGTCCGCCATCGGCTCGTCGAGCCGTGCCGCGATGAGGGCACTAGTCTCCCGCAGCTCTCGTTCGGAGAAGCGCGTCGTGTGATGCTCGGTGCCGAGGATTCTCGCTACCGCGGCGGCTCGCCCGCTCTCGTCGAAGCTCGCATCCTCGAAGCCGATCGAGAAGGTCTCGAGCCTCCGGGGTGCGATCCGTCGCGAGGCCAGGGCCGCAATTGCCGAAGAGTCGATTCCGCCGCTCAAGAAGACTCCGAGGGGGACATCGGCCATCAGGCGGCGCTCCACCGCACGCTCGAGCAGATCGAGCAGCTCCTCTCCCCAGGCTTCGATGCGGCGCGCTTCGCTGCCACCGGGAACGGGCAGGGCGGGCTCGACTCGGAACTCCCAGTATCGGCTGACCCGAGCGCGATCGCCGCCGAGGTCGAACACCAGATTGAAACCGGCAGGAAGCTTCTGGATGCCTCGATAAATCGAACGCGGCGCTGGGATGTAGCCGTAGGCGAAGTATTTTCGAATCGAAACTGGATCCACCTCGGCCTCGACTCGTGGATGGCAGAGAAGGGCGTCGAGCTCGGAGGCGAAGACGATGCTGCCGGGGCCGGGCTCGGAGTAATAGAGCGGTTTCTGGCCGAAGCGATCCCGGGACAGGAAGAGGCGGCGCTCGAGGCGATCGAAGATGGCGAAGGCCCACATACCGTTCAGACGCAGGACGCATTTCTCGCGCCACTCGCGATAGGCGTGGAGAAGCACCTCGGTATCGGAGTGATCGCTGACGAAGCGATGTCCCAGCTTTTCGAGATCGGCTCGCAGCTCGACGTGGTTGTAGATCTCGCCGTTGAAGACGACGACCAACCGATCGTCGGCGCTCGACATGGGCTGGTGGCCATCCGCCGGATCGACGATCGAGAGCCGCCGGTGCCCGAGATGAACCCGCCGCTCGGAATCGCTCCAGAAGCCCTGGTCGTCCGGACCCCGGTGCACGAGCGTATGCACCATATCGCACAGAATCTGCTCTGGATCCCGACCCTCAGCGTCCCCGACGAACCCCGCGATACCACACATATCAGCTCCGGGTCAGATTCATCGAACACCGGATCCGGTAGGGCGTCTTGTCCTGGGACTCGTAGTACGTGCGAATCAGCAGCTCGGCGAGGAATCCCATCAAGATGCTCATGCAACCGCAGAGCACGGCCATGACCGAGATCAAGGGCAGCGGAGTCTGGATGTAGGTCGAGATCCCCGCGAACTTCAGGTAGGTGGCGTAGATCCCCGCCGCGCCCGCGATCGTGAAGCTCGCGAGGCCGAAGCCGCCGAAGACGTAGATCGGCTTGGTCTCGTAGCGACCGAGGAAGAGCACGACCATGAGATCGAGCACGACCTTGAAGATGCGCTCGAGACCGTAGTTGGAGCTGCCCTCGACGCGCTCGCGATGATTGACCGCGAGCTCGGTGACTCGCGCACCCTGCCAGCTGGCATAGATGGGAATGAATCGGTGCATCTCTCCGTAGAGCCGCACCGATTTGATCGCGTCCGCGCGATAGGCCTTGAGCGAGCAGCCGTAGTCGTGCAGATCGATCCCCGAGGTCTTCGAGATCACCCAGTTCGCGACCTTGCTCACCAGCACGCGTGAATACTTCTTGTCCCTGCGATCCCGCCGCCAACCCGAGACGACGTCGTAGCCTTCGGCAAGCTTGTCCAGGAGCGCTGGAATGTCGGCCGGATCGTTTTGACGATCGCCGTCCATCGGAATGATGATCGAGCCAGAGGCGTAATCGATTCCGGCCATCATTGCCGCCGTCTGACCGAAGTTGCGCCGCAGGCGCAGCACCTTGATCATGCTCTCCTTCCGGGCGAGGCGCTCCAGCACCTCGCCGCTCGAGTCCGTGCTGCCGTCATCGACGAAGATGATTTCGAAGGGGTGAGGGAGGCCGATCAACACGTCCGTGATCTCTTCGCAGAGGATGAGGATGTTTCGCTCTTCGTTGAAGATCGGAATCACGATCGAGAGCAGACCGTCGGGCTCGCCCTCTCGCTCGGCCCGAGCCCGGAGCAGGCCGCTCCCATGGGGCTCCTCGTCGACG
>CBDUYG010000370.1:0-4395 GCA_965371385.1 uncultured Myxococcales bacterium
CGATCGCTCGCCCCGCCCCGCCCTCTACTTCCAGCCCAGGCCGCGACGCCTCTCCCCCACCCGTCGCTTCCAGCCCAGCCGGCCGCGCCTCTCCCCCGGCCCGCACTGCGCCGGGTCCACCCCCCGCCCCGCCGACCCTCAGCTCGATCACCTGCCCGAACCCCCAGGTCATCGGGATCCGCCGCACGGTGCCGGGATGCCGCGCCATCAGCGCCATCCCAACATGGTTGTGATCGGGAACGATCTCTCCGTAGGGCAGTGCCTCGGAGAGGGTGTCGGCCACCGCATCGGCCCATCGAGGGCGCACCTCCTGGAGCGCGAGCACGTCGATCCGCAGCTCCTCCACCTGCTGGAGAAAGGGGCCCATCTCGGCGCTCCCGTTGAGCAGATTCCCCGACAAGATCCTCAGCGTTCGTCCCAAGCCCGCACCCCTGACAGCCCACTTCCAACAGCGCGCTCGTAGCAGTGCGCTCGCAACAGCGCACTCCTGAAAGAGAGTAGAGCGAAGGGGCCCGGCACGTCGGACCCATGCCTCCCCTACACCGCATCCACGGCAATCACCGCTGCCATTCTATCGGCGAGAGTGACGATCCGATTGAGGCGGCGCCGATCAGGCTCCCATCGGCTTTCGATCCACATTCGATCAGCCTCCGGTCAACGTTCGATCACCTGCCGATCACCTGCCCATCAACTTCCGAAGGGATCGGTCCTCATGATCGTCTCGTCGCGGCCCGGACCCACCGAGATGAACGCGGCCGGCACACCGACCAGCTCCTCGATGCGCCCGATGTAACGGCGGGCGTTGTCGGGAAGCTCTTCGAAGCTGCGTATTCCGGTCACATCCTCCGACCAGCCCGGCAGGGTCTCGTAGATGGGCTCGGCCCGCTCGACCTCGTCCATCGTCATCGGGAAGTCGCTGGTGAGCTTGCCGTCGATCCGGTACTGGGTCGCGATCGGCACTTCCTTGAAGCCGCTCAGGATGTCGAGCTTGTTGATCGCGAGATCCGTGAGACCGTTCACACACACGGACTCCCGCAGCATGACGACGTCGAGCCAGCCGCAGCGCCGGGGGCGCCCCGTCGTTGCGCCGAACTCGGCCCCGGCCTTGCGCAGCTGCTCGCCGACCTCGTCGTGCAGCTCCGTCGGGAAGGGTCCGCTGCCCACTCGGGTCGTATACGCCTTGGTGATGCCGAGCACGCGATCGATCCGCGTCGGCCCTACCCCGGAGCCGGTGCAGACCGCGCCGGCGACGCAGTTCGACGAGGTGACGAAGGGATACGTCCCATGATCGACGTCGAGGAAGGTCCCCTGGGCGCCCTCGAAGAGCACGCTCTTGCCCGCACGCAGGGCGACGTCGAGAATGCGACCGGTGTGCTCCACGTAGGGCTCGAGCTCGCGGCCCCACAGAGTCGCCTGGCGGATGATCGCGTCGAGATCGAAGGGCTCAGCCTTGTAGAAGTCGGTGAGCTCGAAGCGCTTGAAATCGGCCAAACCAGTGAGCTTCTCCGCGAGGCTCTCGGCGTGCAGCAGATCCGCCACTCGAATCCCTCGCCGGGCGACTTTGTCCTCGTACGCCGGCCCGATGCCACGGCCGGTGGTTCCGATCTTCTTGCCCTCGGCTGCGGCCTGCTCGCGCGCCTGGTCGAGGGCGAGGTGCCAGGGCAGGATCACGTGCGCACGACCCGAGACGCGCAGGCGCGAGGGATCCTTGAGTACCCGGCGCTCGCTCAGGGCCTTGATTTCAGCGAGCAGCACGCCGGGATCGACCACGACTCCGGGACCGATCAGGTTGATGCTTCCCGGGTGTAGGATGCCCGAAGGCACCACGTGGAGGACCGTCTTCTCCCCATCCACCACCAGGGTGTGGCCCGCGTTGTTGCCGCCCTGGAAGCGCGCCACCAGGTCCGCGCGCGGCGCCAGCCAGTCTACGATCTTGCCCTTCCCCTCGTCGCCCCATTGGGCGCCAACCGCTACGACAGTCGTCACGGCTAGAGCTCCACCAGTTGAGCATCGATCATTCCGGGGATGGTGCGCAGTCGCTCCATGACCCTGTCGTCCGGGACGACATCGACGTTGACGAGCATGGCGGCCTCCTTGCGTTCGCGAACCAGCGCCAGCTGCATTCGCGCGATGTTGATCCTACCTTCGCCGAGGATCGTCCCGACGTGCCCAACCACTCCCGATTCATCGCGGTTCTCGATGAATATCGTCGGGCCTTCGGGAATCGCCTCGAGCATGAAGTCGTCGATGCGCACGATGCGCGGCTGCCCGCCGTGGAAGATCGCGCCGGCGACCAGACGATCGAGGCACCCCTTCACCCGCACCGAGACGCAATTCGCGAAGTCCTCGGCGTGGCTCGATTTCGACTCGATCACCTTGATGCCGAGCTGCTGGGCAACGCTCGGCGCGTTTACCATGTTGACCCCTTCGTGCGTGGGCGCGAGGAGGCCCTTGAGAACGGCGATCGTGATGGGCGCCACGTTCATCGCGGCGACTTCGCCGGAGTAGTTGACCTCGACCTGCTCGATTGCCCCCGGGCAGAGCTGCCCCTGGAACGAGCCGAGCTTCTCCGCGAGCGTGAGGTAGGGCCCCACCTCCGCGAGTAGCTCGGGCGAGATCGAGGGGACGTTGATCGCGTTGCGCACGACGTCGTTGACGAGGTAGTCGCAGATCTGCTCCGCAACGGCCACCGAGACGTTGATCTGGGCCTGCTCGGTCGAGGCGCCGAGGTGCGGCGTGCAGATCAAGCGCTCGTGGGCGAGCAGCGGATGATCGGCGGGCGGGGGCTCCTCGACGAACACGTCGAGCGCCGCGCCTCCCACCTGCCCCGAATCCAGCGCCTCCACCAGCGCCTCTTCATCGACGATCCCGCCGCGCGCGGCGTTCACGATGAGCACGCCCTTGCGCGCCCGCGCGAGATTCTCGCGGTTCAGCAGACCCGTCGTGTCCTTCGTCTTGGGGACGTGCACCGTGATCGCGTCGGCTCGCGCGAGCACATCGTCGAAGACGGTGACCAGCTCGACGTCGAGGGCGGCGGCCCGCTCGGGCGTCGTGAAGGGATCGTAGGCGATCACCTTCATCCCCAGCCCCTTCGCCCGAATGGCGACGTTGCGTCCGATGTTGCCGAGCCCGATGACGGCCAGGGTGCGGTTGTAGAGCTCCATGCCCTGAAACTTCTTCTTCTCCCACTTGCCCGCCTTCATCGAGGCCGTGGCCTGCGGGATGTGACGCGCGAGGGCGACGAGCAGCGCGATCGCGTGCTCGGCGGTGGTGATGTTGTTGCCCTCGGGAGTGTTGAGGACCGCGATGCCGCGCGCTGTGGCGGCCGCGACGTCGACGTTGTCCACGCCGATTCCCGCCCGGCCGATCACGCGCAGCTTCTTCGCCGCGTCGATGACGTCGGCGGTGACCTTGGTTCCGCTGCGGATCGCGAGCCCTTCGACGTCGGCGATCAGCTCGAGCAGCTCATGGGGCGAGACACCCGGCTTTTCGATGACTTCGATGCCACTCGCCTGCCTGAAGACCTCGAGCCCTTCAGCGGCGAGGTTGTCCGAGACCAGTACCTTGACCAACGCTATCTCCTCGTGGAATCGGGGCGGCGCCCCGAAACCGGCATTGACTCACGACCCACGACTCGCGCCTCTCACGCGCTACACGCACCACACCCACGCCTCGCACCAGAAGGCCGGCGGATCATGGATCCACTCGGCTTTCGTAACTGAGACCCCTGGGACACCGTACCCCCTGCATGCCGACATTCAGGGTGTACCCGCGATCCGGCACTCGAAAACCGCTCGCCAATTACCCGGCACCTGGCACCGGACGCGTTTGCGTGGCGCGCAACCCGGCATTCCAGCTCGATTCGGGCTCGCTGGATGGGACGGGGCTGCGGTGGTACCGGGAGCTGGCTCTAAGCCTTGGACATCGCAGAGAAATTTTGTGCGGTAGTGAAGTTTGCCTGAGCTGCGGGGGGGTGTCAATCGAAACCCAGACGCCCGGCGGCCCCCCGCGGCTCGATTCAGCCTCTTTCGCCAGTCGATCATCGAGCTGAATCGACGAGGCCGGTAGCGGGTCCATAATATCGATGCGAGCTGATTCTCACTCTGAGTTGCCAAATCCCATTCCCGGCGTAACCCTGCGAGACGACGATGAAGTTTCGAAGTTGGATCACCCGTTCCCGTCCCGCCGAGCCGCCCCGCAACTCTCTGCCGGGTGCACGTCCAGCGCCCCCTCTTGCACCGGATCTCCCGGGTCTCCGCGGACCCGGGCGAAGGGAGAATCGAACCTCGTGAGCGCACCTCCGGCAGAACTCGCCATCGCTCCCCGCGGACCGATCGACGCCACCGTCCGCCCCCCCGGCTCGAAGAGCATCACGAATCGCGCCCTGCTCCTCGC
>CBDUYG010000371.1:0-4362 GCA_965371385.1 uncultured Myxococcales bacterium
ACCCCGGCTTCTTCCTGGGCGCCGGCCCGTGGCTCTATTGGAAGCTCGTCCTCGTCGTCGTACTGACGGGAATGCACGTCGCGATGATGCGCTGGCGCCGGGGCTTCGCGCTCGACTGCAACCCCCACAGCCAGAGGTTCTTTCGCTTTGCCAACGAAGTGCCGACCCTGCTCATGATCGGAATCGTCATCCTGATCATCGTACGCCCGGTTCTCTAGCTCGGATTCTCCGGTGCGCCGTGGAAAGGTAGCCATTCTCAGTGGGTGCAACTCCCACCCGGCCAGCGGATCAGAAGGAAACCCCCAGGCGGCCGAAGATGCCATTGGCCATGTAGTCGCCGCGGAACTCGCCCAGGTACTCGAGGGAGGCGGACCAGCCGCCTCGGAAGTAGAGCAGGCCGGCGCCCACCATGGCCGCGTTCTGATCGAGAGTGCGGCCATCCAGCGGGAAAGAGGTGCCGGGTGCACCGGCGAGGCCGCTTACGATGGTGCGGTCGTCGATGTCGTAGTCGTACTTCCAGGCCGCGCTCAGGTAGGGGGCCAGCTTGCCCTTGCCCAGATCGAAGCCGCGGGCGGCGCGCAGGCCCAGCTCCGACACGAGGGAGTTCGTCTTGCGCGAGTTCACCATCAGGTTCGCCGCTCCGGCGCCAATCTCGTCGAAGCCCTCTTCATCGAGCAGCAGGTAGTAGAGGCTCGCAAACGGCCGCAAGCCGAAGCCCGCCACATCGAAACGGTAGCCGCCGCCGAGCGCCGCGCCGAAGACGTTGGCGTCGTGCTCGCTGATCGCCCGCTCGGACAGCGGGTCGACCACGACACGGCGGTGGTTGTCGTAGCTCTGCCGGGCATATCCCAGCACCCAATCCACATAGCCCCCGTCGCGGAACCACGTGCCGTAGATCGACGCCTGAACGGCGTTGATCTTTCCGTTTCCGCGCCCGGCGTCCTGCTCGATGTTGCTGTGCGCGTAGCCGACGTTGAGCCCGCCGATGAACTCTTCACCGAATCTCCGATCGATACCGAGAGATCCGCCCCCCATGCTGTAGTCGAAGCCACTGAAGCCGCCGGAAGGATCCTGGTTGCCGAACTGGCCGAGGCCACCGAGCCAGACGCCGTAGGTGGCCTCCCTTTCGCTCGCCGCTAAAGCGGCGCTCACGGGCATGATGGTAGCCGCCAGGGCCATGACCGACTCGCTCGAGCCCGCCATGGTGAACTGCAGGTTAGCCAGGGACGTGGGCTCATCTCCGAGCCAACGGCGCGCGCGCAGGGCGTCCATGCGCCGGTTGAGCCCGCGCATGTACTCGCGCTGGGTGTCGAGGCCAGTGAGGGTCGTGGCGTCGTACTGCTCCGGGCTTAGGCTCGCGAAGGCCGTATCGAAGTCCGCATCCGGCGCCAGGAGCTGGAAGCTACCGATCCACTCTGCCAGCCCGGGCGACGCGCCCTGTGCCACGGCTTCGAGATAGCGAGCCACCGCCCTCTGAAGCGGGCCTTCGGCAACGGCCTCGAAGGGCTCCACGTCGATGAGCACGCGGTAGAGGTCCTGTCCCGGTTCCCTTACGTAGTCGCTGTCGAAGCTCACGAGGGCCGAGTCGGCCGGCAGGCTCTCGGTCGCGAAGTCACCCACGATGGCATCGGCCTGGAGCACCTCGAGGATCTCGTCCTCGTAGATACGCGGAGTGGCGACGACCTCTACCTCTGTGTCGCCGATCAGCTCGATGCTTCCCTCGACCGCCAGATTTCCGTAGCCGTCGTAGTGGATCTCGCTACGGAGCGTCGGCAGTGCCTCTTCGGGATCGTCGCTCGGCGCGGGCTCTTCGCCGCCGGCCGCCTCACCGCCAGGCGGAGCCGGCAGGGATGCAGCGAGGATGAGGTCCCCAGCGATCTCCAGGCTGCCCCGGTCCACCAGGACGTGCTCCACCGCATCCACCTGGTCGAGCTGGAAGCTCCCCGTGTCCTCGAGCCGGATCGCGTCGCTGCCCTCGCCCGCATCCACGCCGCCTCGAACCCGGGCCTCTCCCGCGAGGAGCAGGACGTCGTCGTCGGCTCCGAGCTCGATCCGGCCGACGACGCGCGACTCGTCGCGCAACGCAACGGTGTCGCTCCCTACACCGGTGCGAATCGCGACGTCCGGCGTGCCTGCCTCGATCTCGGCCTCGACGTCCTCGGGGTCGACGATGGGCTGCCACTCTCCGCTGTCGAATTCGTCCACGACCGCCGTAACGGCCGCGATCAAGCCTGATCCCTGATTCACGATGAGGTCGTCGTCTGCCCGGACCGCCGCGTCAGGCCCCGACAGCACCGCAATGGCCGAAACTTCCGCGCTGGCGTCGGTCGTCCGGGCGACGACAAAGACCGTGCCTTCGTTCAGGATCTCGTCGTTTCCCGTACCCGTATCGATCCCGCGCGCTGCGGAGATGCGCGTCGTGTTGTCCTCGTCCAGGCTGCCATTTCGCGTCGCCTGGGCTTCCGCATCGGACTCCACGGAAATCACGCCCAGATTGACGATGCGGTCGTCTCCATTGCCGGTCTCGATGCCCCAGGCCCTGGCGGCCGACTGGGCTCCGACATCCGCGCTGCCGCTGCTGGCCGTCACGGTGGTGTCGGCCTTCGCGAAGGCTCGGACGGCGAGCGTGCTCTCGTTCTCGACCAGGGCGTCACCGTCGCCGAGGCGGACACCGTGGGCGAAGGAGTTCGCGCTCGCGCCCGACTGGCCGTCCTTGGAGGTCGAGAGTGTGTAGATGGTGTCGGCCGGGAGATCCTTGGGCAAGTCCTCGTCGAGGGTGAACTCGCCCGTTTTGTCATTGAAGCCGGTAACCTGCGTATCGAAGTCCGTGCCCTCGAAGGTGATCCACTGGCCAACGAATTCCCCCGGATCTTCGCCCTTGCGCGAGCTGTCGATGAATGTTTTCGAGTCCTCCGTAGCGTCCTCGGAGAGCAGCGAAAGGGTGTAGACATCGTCTTCGGAGATGCTGGCACCGTCGGGACCGGTTGCCAGGGTGTACTGGCCGGTCGTGGGTTCGAACTTGGTCACGGTCGTCACGAAGTCCGGGAAGTCGCTCCCCGGGAAGCGGATGCGCTTCCCGACCAGATTCGCCGTCGCACCCTTCGATGCCTCGTCGATGAAGGCCACGATCTCGTCATCGCCGGGGTCAACGACCGAGCTCACCTTCGAGAGGTCGTCACCACCGACGACGTCGCTTCCCTCGGCCTCGGCGGCGGCCACGGCCCGCGACTGGACCGCGATGGCACCCTGGTTGAGTACCCACTCTTCGCCCGCTCGTGCGTGGATTCCCGAGGCCGATGACGTCGCGATGGCATCGGCGCTGGCGACCCGGGTGACAGCGGCGCCCACCGACCTGGCGGTGGCGTCGGCAAGCGCCTCGGAGAAGACCTCGAGCTTACCCTGGTTCCAGGCCGTGTCCGCTCCGTCGCCCAGCCCGAGCCCGCTCGCGACCGCGCCCGCGTGATGGAGCGCCTCGCTGGACTTTCCCGCACTGCGCTTCCAGGTGAAGAAGAACCATCGCTCGGGCAACGTCTCAGCCACACCCTCGACCGCACCGGTGGCGGAGGATGTGACCTCGATCCGCGCAGCCTCGCTGTTGGTCACAATGTCGTCGCCAGCGCCGAGAGACGCCCCCACCGAGTCACTGCTGGACTTGAAGGCCAGAGCCTGGCTGCCGGCGCCCCGGGACACCGAGCCGTCTTTCGAGCTGACCTCTGCGCTGGAGCGTGTCGCGATCGCGCCCAGATTCACGAGCGAGTCGTCGCGTTCGCCACCCTGCACGCCGGCGGCGCTCGCCTGCGCCCGTCCCTCGATCTCCGAGCTTCCCCCGTAGCTCCACGTGAAGCCGGTGGAGTCGACCCGGGCCCCCGCCTCGACGTCGATCAAGCGCTGGTTCGTCACTGCTGCGTTGCCCGCGATCCCGATGGCACTCACCTCGGACTCGGTGGAGAGGTTCGCGTCGATCTCCCCGACCGTGTAGTCCCCGACCTCAATCTCGTTCGTCGCCTTCACCTGAACCGATCCGGTATTCTCGATGTCGTCCTGCCCCTCGCCGCCGTCGATCCCCACGGCATGAATCGACGCGCTTCGGGAGGCGTCCACGAAGACTCGACCCCCGACGTTGATCGCCACCGCCTCGATGTCGGGGGACTCGTCGCCGAAGTCGAAGACGACGTACTCGGAGTCGGCCAGCAGGTCCTGCTCCAGCGGATCGACCAGGGTCACTTCGCCCGTCTCGGAGTCGAAGGCCTCCACCTGGCCGAGGAAGCCAGGGCCGTCCTCGGGTGAGAACTGCATCCAGCGGCCCACCAGATCCTGCTCGGGCGTATCGATGAGGGAGGTGTCGACAAAGCTGCTCGTTCC
>CBDUYG010000372.1:0-4352 GCA_965371385.1 uncultured Myxococcales bacterium
CGCGACGGCGACGAGATCGTCGCCACGGTGAGCCGCATGGGGATCAAGTACCTCGAGCTGAACGGCACCATCGGCGAGTCCATGGGCGCACGCGAGTACACCGATCACGCGTACTGCTACAAGGCCCTGCCTTCGATCGACAAGACCCGGGGCTTCGACGGCGATCCCCTGCTCGTGCGCCTCGAGTGGCAGCACAAGGACGATGTCGTGCACTCGGTGGACGGAAACGTCGTGCTCACCGAATCGCCCTTCGACCCGTTGATCGACATCCCGGTCAGGAAGCTCGTCCGCATGGAGTACGAAGAGGGATCGACCCAGAGCGGCGGCGAGGTGCTGCGCAGCGTGCCGGGCGACTGGCTCCTTCCCTTCATCCACCAGCGCTACGACGACACATCGGGCGAGGGCATCGAGATCTAGGAGTCATCTATTCGAAACCCGGACCCGGCGGTCCTCATCGCAGACGCGGAGACCTCCACGCGCAGGCGGAGATCGAATGGGCGGCGACCCGGCCCGACGAGGTCGCGGGAGACCCGTGAGCCCCTGGCGTGAGCGCTGGATCGGGGTGAAGATGACGCGATGGTGGCTCGATCGGGCGTGATCTCGAGGCGCGGGACGAAGCGTGGCGAGACGTGCGCCGTGGCGTGGCGATACAGGGCACGTGTCCTCTTGGCGTCGCTCTCCCTGACCTTCCTCACTCCCCCCGGCGTCGTCACCCTCGCAGCGGCGGGCAGCGCCGCCGCCGATTCCATCGTGCCGGTCTCCGGCGAGGCTCTCGTACCCCTGCCGCATCAGCCCGTCGGCGTTCCGTGGCCGGGTCACACCTGGCCGGAGTCGAAGCTCCAGCCCGACGTCGACGCCACGGCTCTCGACGCGGCAACGGAGGCGCTCTTTCGAGACCGGGGGCGCGGAGGGCTGCCCGACACGCGAGCGCTCCTCGTCGTCCAGCGCGGAGCGATCGTTCTGGAGCGCTACGCACCCGGGTTCGACGACGCGAGTCGATTCCACTCGTGGTCCGTCGCCAAGAGCTTCACGAACGCCGTCGTGGGGATCCTCGTCGGCCAGCAGAAGCTCGACATCGACGCACCCGCCGACGTTCCCCTCTGGCATCTCGAGCCCGACGACCCGAGGGCCGCCATCACCCTGCGCAGCCTGCTCCAGATGAGCTCCGGTCTCTCCCACGGCGACGGCCGACAGAGCGCCAGCTCCGTCGTATCCCGCATGCTCTTCGGCGACCAGGTGGATTACATGGCCGAGTTCGCGGCCGACTGCGAACTCGAGCATCCACCGGGGAGCTACTGGGAGTACGCGACGGCCACGAGCAACCTCGTCGCCGACATCGCCCAGCGCTCGATCCCCGCAGACCGGGCGGGGATGCTCTCCTTCATGCGCCGCGAGCTCTTCGAGCCACTCGGGATCCGCAGCGCCGTGCCCGAGTTCGACGGCACGGGCCACTTCATCGGCGGCGTCAACATCCACGCATCGGCGCGCGACTATGCCCGACTCGGACTCCTCTTTCTGCGTGACGGAGTCTGGCAGGCAAAGCGGATCCTGCCGGCTGGCTGGGTGGACTTCTCCCGCACGCGCGCTCCGGCGAAGAACAACGGCAACTACGCGGCGCACTTCTGGCTCTCGATCGAGCCCGCGGAGGGGCAGTTCCCCAGCCTGCTCGGTGCTCCGCGCTCGACCTTCTCGGCCAACGGCGCCCAGGGCCAGTTCATCGCGATCGTCCCGACAAAGGACCTCATCGTGATTCGCCTGGGGGTGCTCCACTCATCCACCTGGCCCCAGATCAGCGAAGCCTTGACCCGGGTGATCCAGCCCTTCCCCGAGCTCGAGGTAGCGCGCTTCGGGGCAGCGCCATGACGTGGCGGTGGATCGAGGTGCTCGCGGTCGGAATCGCGCTCTGCGTCTCGATCGCCGTCGGAGTCGCGACGATGATGATCCTCGAGGCCCTGCCCGTGGGCGCGGGCTACGTGGCCAAGAACATGTGCTCGTGCGTATTCATCGGTCGGCGCAGCCTGGAATCCTGTCGGCCCGACATGCTGGAGGTGATGTCGGGCATCGTGATCGACGTATCGGATCTGCCCCCAAGGCGTGGCGTTCGAGCGAGCATGCCGCCCTTCGCGGCGCGCTTCGCCAGGTACGAAGAACCTTACGGCTGTACTCTCGAGTGAATCGCTGTGTATCCAGCCGCGGCGCGGGAGATCGCGGCTTCGCGATTCACAGATCGCGCGGTTGACAAGCCGCGGCGCTCTTCATAGCCTGCGCCCACGCTAGCGACTCGAGCCGTGTTCCCGATCGATCTTGTTGATCGACCTTGTAGTGGGATGCCGAGCCCGGGCGCCGCTCGCTCCCGAGCGATGGATATGGTGACGAAATGACCGCCGTGAAGAGCTTCCGCACCGCCTACGGTGTGAAGATCTTGAATTCAAGCAACAAGGAGATCAGACGCCTGAAGCGTGAGGGCCACGTGCCCTGGATTCACGGCCACAAGTTCTGGAACTCGAGCTTCCTCGCGATGGGGTATTTCAAGAGGAACCCACTGCGGAAGGGCGCGCGGGTACTCGAGATCGGGTGCGGCTGGGGGCTGCTGGGGATCTTCTGTGCGAAGCAGTTCAAGGCGAAGGTGACGGGGATCGACCGCGACGCCGGGGTCTTCCCCTTCTTGGAGCTGCACGCGCGCGTCAACGGGGTCTCGGTCACGACCGAGCGCGCGTCCTTCGAGCGCATTACGACCGCGCAACTCGGCGAGTTCGATGCCGTCGTGGCCGCCGACATCTGCTTCTGGGACGAGCTGACGCCCGTGCTCTTCAACCTGATCAAGCGTGCGCGCAGGGCCGGAGTCGGACAGGTCCTGATCGCAGACCCGGCCCGCTCTCCCTTCCTCGATCTCGCGGCCCGCTGCGACTACGCGTTTCCCGACGAGGTCGAGGTCGAGGATCGCTGGATCCGGCAGCCCGTGAAGGCAAACGGCTCGCTCCTGATCGTTCGCCCGTAGGCGCGTATACGGGCGCCGAGCGAATACGGGGAACCGATCACTCCACCAGGTAGCCCAGTGCCTCGAGGCGCTCCCGAGTCTCCGCCGCCTGGCTGACTTCGCGCCTGGAGGGGAGGGGGTCGGCCGACTCCGCCCAGGCCTCGAGCAGGCCGCGCAGCTCGACCTGGATCGCCGCGATCTGCGGCGTCGGGTCCTCCAGCAGATCGCGCTGCTCCGCGGGGTCGGCGCGCACGTCGTAGAGCTCTTCTCGCCCTTCCTTTGGAACCTGGATCAGCTTGTACGCGCCGCGTCGGATCGCGCGTGGCTTGTCGAGATTCCGCCAACCCTCGTGCGCTGGGCCCGGCCTCAGGCTTCGCGCCGCCTCGCTGAAGCGGGCGCGATCCTCTCGGGCCGGCTCGCTGGAGAGCGCGATCACCATGCCATCGACATCACTGGACGGCTCGAGCCCCAGCTCGGCCAGGAGGGTCGGGAAGATGTCGACGCTCGAAGTCGGCCCCGTTATCCGCATGCCCCCCTTCTCAGCGCGCGGCATTCGCATGAGCCAGAGCGAGCGCGTCGCCGGCTCGTAGACCGTGAGGCCGTGGTTGAACGATTCACCGTGCTCGATGAAGTTCTCGCCGTGATCGCTCGTGACGACCAGGATCGAATCGTCGAGGATGCCCCGCACCTGCAGTCCGAGTAGAAGCCGGCCGACGTGATGATCGAGATAGCTGACCTCGGCCGCATAACGCCGTGCCAGCCGCAGGGCGCGCAGGCGTTCCGTCCTGCGAGCCGGGTGCACGACGAGCGGGATGTCGGCGTTGGCATAGAGATCGACGAAGGAGCCAGTCTCCGAGTAGGGGTGATGCGGGTCGAAGTAGTGAATGAAGAGGAAGAGATTCTCAGGTGTGGGCTCCGCGTCGAGATATTCGAGCACCGCGTTCGTCACCGCTTCCGCCGAGCGATGGTTCTGATCCGCCGCCCGCTCTCCCACGAGCACGTCGAACTCTTCGCTGTAGTGGTCGAACCCCTGGGCGATGCCGAAGCGGCTCTCGAGCGCGAACGAGGCCACGAAGCCGGCCGTCACGAAGCCCGCGCGCTTCAGCACCTCGGCGAGCATGTCGTTCTTCGAGTTCACCATCCAGCCGTTGCCCGGCGTGCCGTGGTGATGGGGATGGTTTCCCGTGAAGATCGTCGAGTGGGAAGCGAGGGTGGTGGGAACGACGGTCTGGTGGTCCTCGAAGACGATCGATGTCTCGGCGAGGGAATCGAGGCGAGGCGTGCGGATCCAATCGTTTCCCATGAAGCCGAGATGGTCGACCCGCAGGGTGTCGAAGGAGATCACGATGACGTGGCGGCCGTTCAGTTTCGCAGC
>CBDUYG010000373.1:0-4289 GCA_965371385.1 uncultured Myxococcales bacterium
TCGGACTCGGAGCCGGACCGCTGCTCATCGGCCTGCTCAACGACTACGTCTTCAAGGAGCAGTTTGGCGACGAGGCGATCCGCTATTCGATGCTCACGGCGGTGATCTTCGGCGCAATTTCGAGCCTGATATTCTGGCTCTCGAGCTCGAGGCTACGCGAGGACCTCGAGGCTGCCCGAGATGCCGCTCGGGGCTGATCTGCGGGAGCGATGTGCGAGGCTCGAGGCCTACGCTGGTCGAGCTGAAGGAGAACTCAATGACCGACACCTGCCTCCCCCCGATCTTCATCGATGAGGTGCTCGCCGATCCGACCTGCGTCCGCCGCCTGGTCGAGGACAACGCCCCCTACGCTCCAGTGCAGCGCTACTTCGCGGGCGACGCCGAGTACCGCGCAGCCTCGGGCGCGGCGGACGACGAGCGCCCGATGTTCATCGCTCCGGTCTTTCGCGGAGATTGGGCCTACGACACGCCCTCGATCGACGGAGTCGACGAGCTCTTCGATCATCCCGAGTTCGTCGCTGCGGGCCAGCGCATGTTCGGAAGCGAGCTCGTGCGTCCGTTTTCGCTCTACTGCAATCTCACCTGGCAGCTTCCCTTCGACCAGGGTGCGGGCCACACCGACATCCCCGAGTTTCGCGGCATCAGTCGAACCGACCATCCCACCTGGATCCTCTCGATGATGGGCGCCTCCGGGCTCTTCGAGGAGCAGCGTGTGAACATCGTCACGGTGGTCGCATGGTTCTACCCCGGCTCGGACGGCGGCTTCACCTACTGGCCGAAAGGCCCGGATGCGCCCCCGAAAGTCCATGAGGGCGCGACGTTCAATACCGCGATCGCCGGAGACAACGACCGCATGTACCACAGGGTGAGACCCACTGGGGATCCCGGACGGGGCCTCATCAGCGGCATGACACTCGATACCCGCCTGGCGCGCCTGGACGATGAAGAGTGGGGAATCGATCAGGAAGGCGAAATCCGTGCCCGCTTCCCCTACGAGGATCTACGGATCAGCATCTCGTGGAAGGCCCGGGTCTTCCGAGACGACGCGGATGAGGCCCGCTATCGGGATCACTCGGACGACATCGCGATCGATGAGGTCTTCGATCGCTTCTACGTAGACCTTGCCCGGCAGGGAATCGCGTTCGAGCGCCCGGGCAATCCCCTGACCGATCAGGACTTGATCGACCTGCTCACGAAGCACTACGTCCACGCGCCCACGATCCACGACGAGCATATTGCCCTGGGCCTGGACGGCACGCGTACTCAGTCGCCGACGTCGACGATCTCGTAAGCACTCATACCCGGAATCTGATGGAGCGCACGCAGACCGCTTTCGGGCAGGCGCGCTGCCTGGACCAGAGCACGTGCCTGTCGCTGGGCTGCCTGCTTGCGCTCGTCTTCACCCGGGAGCCCGGGCGAGTAGTGGACGACGATCGTCGTGAAGCCCATGGCAGCCAGGCCGGTTATCGACTCGCGGCTCGGCAGCCCCTCTCTCAGCACCTCGACAGCCTCCGCCTCGGGCTGCAACTCGTTCACGCACGCTGAGGTGCGCCTTTCGTGATAGCCCGAGACAAGCACCCGACTGGCCTCTTGGAGGAAATCGCCCCGCGGCGTCTCGAGAATGGGGCCGTCATTTCCGCGCTCTCCCAGTGCCTCGTAGAACGCGAGCGTCGACTCGGCCGGGCGGATCGTCATCGCGCGATAGACGACGGGCGGATCCAGGCCGAGCCATGCCGGGCGCAGGGTCGCGAGATAGCAGGTGGAGATGAGCGCCAGGGCCGCGCCCAGGGCCGCGCGTCCGGATAGGCGCGACAACAGGGCCCCGCACCCCAGGCCGGCCAGGATCGTGAAACCGACGTGAAAGGCGGAGAGGATCTCGTTCGGCCGGCGCACCGCATCGAGGCCGGGAACCACGACCGAGAAGAGTCGATAGAGAGCCGGCGCCTGCTTGGCCGACGAACCGACGGTCATGAGCAGAACGAGCACGCAGGCCGCCACGAGGGCGAGTAAGGGAGGCTCGCGAAGAGTGTCGCGTCGCAGGGTGGCGAGCCCAATGAGGACGAGCCCCAGGGCGATCCAGCCGGGGAAGCGCCCTCCTCCGGGCAGGAGCTCGCTCCAGACCGCAAAGTGCAGCTCGCTTCGGGTGACGAGTAGCTCGCCCGAGCGCATCTCGAGATAGGGAGCAAACACCGCGAACCCCACCAGCGCGATCAGGAGCAGAGCGGTCGCGGTCGGGATCGGCGCGAGATGTCTCCATCCATAGCGCGACAGCAGCCAGACGAGGAAGGGCAGCGCGAGCAGAGCCGCACCCACGAAGGGGTAGTAGCTGCCGGCGATCTGCATCGCGCAGCAGAGGGCGAAGGGGATCGCATCACGCCAACGTCCGTGCTCGAAGAAGCGACGGACGAAGAGAAGCGCGAGCACCGTCCAGGCGGTGTCGTGGATGTAGATGTGGTTGATGTCGGCGATCTTGTCGGGGTGAAAGGCATAGAGCAGCCCCGCCACGATGCCGGCCGCGGGGATGCCCGTCCACTCCTTCACGAGCAGGTACATCGCCATCGCGGAGATCAGGATGATGCCGAGCAGGACCGCGTTGTACGTGCGCAGGGGATCCGAAAGGACGAGGCGAAACGGGACGCCAACGACGCCCAGGGCGATCATCGGCTCGCCCAGAGCCATCATCTTCTTCGTCGGATGGCACTGCTCGGTATCGAAGAGGGCTCCCGGCTCCTCGATCAGTACCCGCGCATTGCGCGCCACCTGCCAGGCGACGAAACGCTGCTCGGCCTCGCCGATGAACTTCCAGAAGGGGCGCGCCTTTCCTTCACTCGCGTCGAAGCGCGGGTACATGGGAACGACTCGCGAGAGGTCCTCACGCAGGACTTCCCGGAAGGGGGTTGCGAGACAGAGCAGATAGAGCGCGAGGGCGGCTGCCGTCCAGAGGGAGCCCCGAACCGATTCCGACAACCTGCTAGAACTCATACCCAAGGAGACGAATCTCGTCTGCGAACATTTCGGCGACCTTGCTCCGATCTTCTTCGCTGAAGGAGTCGCGATAGCCCCTCTTCTTCCTGAATTGTGACTTGGCGCGCGGCAGGGTCAGCTCCTCGGGGATGCCCAGCTTCAATCGAATCGCTTCCAGGTCATCGGTCAGATTCTCGAAGCGGCAAATCTCGTCCACCGCGACCTGGCCATCAATCGAATAGAGCTGGATCCCTTGACGACTCAGCATCAAGGAAGCTTTCGAATCGAGGAACTCGGAAATCGTTGGGCGAGGCTCCGTTTGGTGGATCCAATAATACAGCGAGATCATCCGGTCCCACGGGTTCCGTTCGATGCAGAACTTGAAGTAGCCATCCCAGACTTCCTTCCCAACACGGGCCTTGACCTCGGCGCCCGACATATGGTTGAAAAACTGATACTTCCTCTCGCGGCTTCGTACGAGCTGGACCACGTCCCTGAGTCCGTATTGCCAGAGTGGGGCTGGAGGGCAGTTCTGGGCGCCGCGATAGCCTAGATCTACTCGCGTCCTCTCATCGTCGGGGCTGACCGGGGTGATGATGTCGTCGGGACCGCAGAACCTGGACAGAGCGATCTCGACCGAGGTGCCAGCCGTCTTGCCCGTCTTGATGAAGATGAATTTGTACCTGTGCGATACGATCACGGAGCCCTCTCCACTGCACGGCCATCACCAACCATCACCGGAATCGCCGGCCATTCGCAAGCCGGTCACGATCCATCGAAACGCGGATCCAAGCCACGGATGCGAGCTTCAAAGCGATCATATCAGAACGCGATTTGCCCTGCCCCGCGAGTATCCCCAAACTGCGACGATGCGGTGGTGTTGCGAATCGCGTGAATCTTCACAGATGATGGAAGCGTCTCCATCTCCAGAAGCTACCCTCGATCGGAGTAATCCAACGACTCTTCAGCTCCAGGCTGGGGACCTGGAGAGGAGCGTACTACCGGTGCCGCTCAGCGTGAAACCAAACCGGGGACTGAGCGCGACTTCTCGCCGCCGAATCGGGCGCGCGTGGCCCTCATTGATGCCCCTCGCCATCCTCGCCCTGGCCTGCGGCGGGGAGAGCGGAAGCGCGCGGCAGCCCAACATCGTGCTCGTGATCAGTGATGACCAGGGCTACGGCGATTTCGGCTTCATGGGATCCGAACGCATCGAGACGCCGCACCTCGACCGCCTCGCCGCCGAGGGCACCGTCTTCACCCACGGCTATGTGAGCGCGAGCATCTGCGACCCTTCCCTGCGCTCCATCGCCACCGGTCTCCACCCG
>CBDUYG010000374.1:0-4282 GCA_965371385.1 uncultured Myxococcales bacterium
TTCTGGTGATGCTGCTCAGTGCAGGCAGCTTCATCGTGATCGAGAGGCGAAGGGCCGGAACCCGGGCCTGACAGGCGGAAGCGCGAGCGCCGCGCTCGTGCCCAGGAGATGAAAACGCCCCGGCTCGCGCCGGGGCGTTTTCTCTTGGTGGTGCGAAGTCAGAAAAAGAGAGATGGAGAGATGGGGTGCGGCACGGTCAAGCGGTGCTCTTCGAGGTCGGCGGATCGTCGATGTCAGCGATCGTTGCTCTCCGCCTGCCACCAGCTTTCGAGTCCCGCGAGGTTGAGAGCCCGGGAGCCGGGATGGGCGCGAACCATCGATTCGGCTTCGGCGCCCTCCCGATACACGAGCACGGGCTCGCCCATGATGCCTGGCCGCTCGATCCCGACCACGAAGGTCGCCTCTGCGGCCGCGATCCAGGGATGGGGATCGAGGTGCGCGCGCCCGGGCTCCTCGCTCGCCTGCATCGACTCGACGAAGATCGCGACCACCTTGCCGTGAGGTGAGGGCGCGAACCGATGCACCAGCAGGTCGCCGATCGAGCAGAAGAAGAGTTCGGTGCCATCGCGGTGGATCACCTGCGCCCGGGGCGCGGATTGCAACCGGGCCGTCATCCCGCAAACCGCGCACTCCTGGTCGGCAAGAACCTGGGGCTCATGCCCCAGGCTTCCGTCCTCGTCGTGGGGTGCGCCGCACGCCAACAGGAGCGAACACGCGAGCGGTATGAGGGCCGAACTCGACCCGCTCGCAGCCCTCACCCTCATCACGCCACCTTTCTGCGAGAGAGCAGCGCCCCGCTCAGCAACGCAGGAAGGACGAACCACCCGATCCAGAGCAGCCAGGTCGTGGTCGAGCTCGGAAGACCCGCGTGAATCCCGAGATCCTGCAACACCTCGGGCCCCGCGAAGGTATGCATCATCTGGATCCGATAGAGACCGGCGGGATTGGCGATCACGAGCCAGGAGACCAGGGATTGGGAGACTCCACCATCGGTGATCACCAGGAGCCCCAGCAGTCCGAGATCGTAGAAGAAGACCAGCCCGAACCAGACCACCACCACCGCGCTCGCCGCCGTCACCTGGCGCCGGGTACAGGACGACACCAGGAGGCCGAGGGATAGGAAGGCGAGGCCGAGGAGAAGGGTCGGGCCCGCCAGGGCGAGCAGCGTTCTCGCTCCGGCGGCGTCGCTGACGAGGATCGCGGCCCCCAGGCCGAGGGCCACGGCGATCGCCAGCGCGAGGCTGCGGCCGATGAGCTTGGCGATCACGACTTCGGTGCGCCCCACCGGAAGCGAAAGCAGCAGACCCAGGGTGTTGCGCTCGCGCTCACCCACGATGGCGTCGTGCGAGAGGACGAGGGCGACGAGCGGAATCAAGAGGCTCGCGAGGGTCACGAGGCTCGGGCCCGTGAGCTTGGAGACGTCCGCCTCGGCGCTGCGGCCGTAGAGTCCGACCGCCGAAGCGAGGAGCGCGAAGAGGATGCTGATCACGATCACCCAGCGGTCGCGCATGCGCTCCAGAAGCTCGTGCCAGATCAAGGCTCGACCGACCCGCCCCATCACGCCGCTCCCAGCAGCTTGTCGTACACCAGGTCGAGGGTCGGCTCTTCCACGCGAACTCCCGTGACCACACCGGGGAAGCCGCTCTGGATCTCGACCAGCTCGAGGATGGCCTCCTGGGGAACCTCGGCCAGGATCCCATCGGCGCGGCGCTCGATCATCCCGCGGCCCCACCTTCGCATGGCGTCGCAGAGCACATCGACCCGCTGATCGCTTTCGTCCCCCACCTCGAACCAGATCCGGTGCGGCAGCTTCGCGGCTCGGCGCAGATCTTCGTTGCTCCCCTTGGCGATCGCCCGGCCGTCTCGCAGGACAACGATCTCGTCGACGCGCCGTTCCATCAGGGCGAGGTCGTGGCTCGAGGTCAGCACCATGCGACCGCTCTCCCGCCACTCGTCGATCACGGACCAGAGCACCGAGAGCCCCTCCTGATCGAGGCCGGCTGTCGGTTCGTCGAGGATCAAGAGATCCGGCGTCGCGAGGATCGCCACCGCGAGACCGAGACGCTGGCGCATGCCTCGGGAGTAGCCCCGAATCGCTCGACGCCGCGCCTTTGCAAGGCCGACCCGCTCCAGCACCTCATCGACCCGCGGCTTGTCTACCGCCCGAGCGCTTGCGAAGAATCGAAGCAGCTGGCGACCGCTGAGATTCTCCGAGAACGCGACTGCCTCCGGGAGATAGCCGATGTGTCGCTTCCATTCGTTGTCGATCTTCACCGGACGGCCGTCGACCTCGAAGCTTCCATGGTCTGGCCGCACGAGTCCGAGCAGGACTTTCATGAGCGTCGATTTACCCGCGCCATTGGGGCCCACGAGCATCACGACCTGCCCGGTATCGACGCCGAGGCTGACGTCGTCGAGGGCCCGCACCGCGCCGAAACGAACGGCGACGCTCCGCGCCTCGAACTGCCTCACGGTGACATCTCCTCGTCCACCGCCATCTCCATGAGCAGGGGCGATCGATCTACGACGGTCGGAGTCCGCAGCATCGGCAGACGGTCCGCGAGGTGCGCCAGGGTCTCGAGAGCAGGGCTGCGCATCAGGAGCGCTGCGCTGGGATAGCGATAGAGCAGACCGGCGGTGAAGCTATCGACGCGATGGGGACGATCTCCGATCCCATCCCCGTCCTGATCCCAGCCGAGATAGTCGCTCCAATAGTTGCCACGGCCGCTCTCGCCCCAGATCTGGTCCTCCGCGCCAACGTAGAACACCTGCTCGCGATTGCCGCGAATCACGTTGCCCTCCACACGATTGCGCTTGGTACCCGCCCAGACCTTGAGCCCCATCTCATTGTCGATAATCCAGTTGTCCTCGATCACGTTGCCGACGCTCGAAAAGAAGAACATTCCGTTGCCGTTTCCTTCGAGACGATTGCGGCGGATCTGCGAGCCCTCGATGTCGCGGAAGAGGATCCCGTTGCGGCGGTTGCGAGCCGCGCGATTGCCCTCGACGATGAGGTCATGGCTCTCCATCAGTGCGATGCCGATGGTATTGTCATTCGCGACGTTGTCGCTCACGGTATTGCGGTACGAGTACATGTAGTGGATACCGAAGCGGACGTTCGAGGTGATATTGGCCTCGATCGTGCTGTCCTCCGTGGCCGAGACGTAGATCCCGTCCCGGGCATGCCTGACGACGTTGCCGCGAACGACGAGGTTCGACGCATTGAAGAGCTGGATCCCATTGCCGCGATCGGTGGTGCGGAGCTCCTCCCGGCTCTCGACGTCGTTCTCGATGATCTGCACGCCGTCGGTTTCGTGCACCCAGATTCCGAAGGCACAGCGCCGCAGGGTATTGCCCTTCAGCACGGCTCCCGTCGCGGTGGGCTCGACGTAGATGCAGGCATCGGATCTTCCGACGTCTTCGCCGCTGTTTCGGATCGTCACGCCCTCGACCCGCGCCCCCGGTGCCCCAATGACGAGCACCGAGCCCTTGCCCCCGCCGTCGATCACGCCGCCGCGTCCGCGCAGGATCAGCGCCTTGTCGATGCGAATCGGCCCCGAGAAGACGCCCTCGGCGAGCTCCACGACGTCACCCGGCCGGGCCTCGTCGAGCCTGTCCTGCAGACTCGACGTCTCGGCGCCAACCTTCACGAGCGAGGCTTCCACGGGTGATGCCCCGACCGTCGCCAGAACGACCCACGCCACGATTCCGATCGTGGCTCTCATACATCCCTCAGTTCGTTCCTGAGCGTGTCGAGCTTCTGCTGCTGGCTCGTATTCAGGCTGGATCTTCCCTCGAGTCGCGCGATCCCGATCAGGGGAGGGCAGACTTCTTCGTCGCGATAATTGGCTTCGCACTCCATGCACGAGAGGCACTCGCGCGGATCGATGACTCCGTTGGGCTGGATCGCGCGCGGCTCGCAGCCCCGGGTGCATATGGTGCAGTGGCTGCAGAAAGACCGACGCTTCGGCCCCGACGGACGAAAGCTGCTGAGCAGGGACAGCCCGCCTCCGAGCGGGCAGAGATAGCGGCAGAATGGCCGGTACATGACGAACGAAAGAGCGATCAGGACGAGCCACCAGAGTGTGAATCCCCAGTGCCGCGTCCAGGCCGGAACCAGGAAGGTCGACTTGAAGGGCTCGATCTCTGCGAGCTTCTCCGCCAGGATGCTGTCGTATAGAAAGATTCCGACCAGCCCGACGAGAATCACGTAACGCAGATGGCGCAGCCGCAGGTGAACCGCGTCGGGCAGCTCGTATCCCTTCCAGCCGAGCTTGTGGGA
>CBDUYG010000375.1:0-4278 GCA_965371385.1 uncultured Myxococcales bacterium
CCTGCGCGGCTACTGGTCCCTGGCCGAGTCGAAGGTCATCCAGCCGGAGTCGTAGGCCCGATGTCACAATCCGCCGCGCCTGGCGAATTGGTGCCGCCGCGATTGCTGACGACTTCGTTTCGATGTGGCTCGTTTGTTCGCGCAGCTCGGGCACGTTGTCTCGAGCAGAATGCCGCCCGCGGAGGCAGGAGCGGGGTGGAGGACTGGGACGCGGGATGGTTCAGTCTGTATCTCCGAAATCAACGATGCCGTTCGACACGCATCAGTTTCGGATCGTCGGGCGAGCCCTGGAAGACGATGAACTCCG
Source organism: uncultured Myxococcales bacterium (assembly GCA_965371385.1). Classification (GTDB taxonomy): domain Bacteria; phylum Myxococcota_A; class UBA9160; order UBA9160; family UBA4427; genus CBDUYG01. Next base: position 308 of record CBDUYG010000375.1, read on the forward strand.
CTTCGGCCACGGGAATTTGGAGATAGGGGTCGGGCGGTAGGATCGAGAAAATCAGTCTCTCGGGTAGGATTCTCAGCAGGTGAGCGGTTCCCAACAGCTTTCCTCCGTGGACCACGCCGATCGCGTAGGGGGTGGTGGTGGTCTCCGAAAGCTCGAGCCTGCCGTTGAAGCAGGCCGCCTCCTGCTCCTCCGCCGGTCGTAGGCGGAGATTCTTCGACAACCGAAATCGACCGCCTACGAAGGAAGGAAGCGAGGAGAAATCGACCATCCGGCCGATCCAGTCGAAGTGGGGGACCCAGCTCATGAGACCATCGATCGAGCCGGATCCGAAGAGACCGGCCGTTCGTCGCGTAGTATCCAATCGAGTCAAGCGCTCGGCGTCGAAATCGACTCGCTTCCACCGTAGGGGAGCGAGGAAGTGGCCCCGCTGTGGACGCTCGCAGGAGGAATCGACGATCGAGCATCCGTCCACCTCCCAGGGGATTTCAAGCCCGACGAGGTCGGCGACCGTCGGAAGCAGATCGATGTTCAGAGCCCTGAGGTCACTGATCCTGGATTGGTCTTGAAAGGGTAACTTCACGAAGAGGGGAACGCCGAGCACGTCCTCGGGATGCTTCGACGCTTTCGCGTCCCGCAAGTACTCGCCAGGCCAGAAGCTGATGCCGTGATCTGCCGTTACGATGATGAGGGACTGATCAAACAGCCCAGTGGCCTCGAGGCGGTCGAGCAACTCGCCGAGCAGGCGATCGGTGAATCCGAGCTGCAACAGGTGCCTTTGCTCAGCCTGGTGCGCCATGTTTGCGTCGCCGAACCAGAAGGAAAGGTCGAATACGGTGTTTGCGCTGGCGGGATAGGACCTTCCCGAAGGCAGAGTATGCCAGGGCTTGTGGGGCAACTTGATGTGCACAAAATGGAGTGCGGGGACCGGCGAAGATTCGATCGACGAAACGAAGTGGTGCCAGTTTCCCTCCCGATTCCATCGGGCGGGCGGCGCACTCTCGTCGTCGTTCTTGCGGGCCAGGATACCGAAATCCCGCCAATCGTCTCCAATCGGCGGGAGATCGGCCGTCAGGTCCTTTGGAAGGATGATATGCAGAGCAAGGAGCCGAATGTCGCTGAGTAGATTGGACCAGACAAACGTGTTGGCCGCGTCTCCCGTGAAGATTCTTGTTACACCTTCGTAGACGTGAAGCTCATGGGTTCGATCCAACATGGTAAAGAGGTTGAAGGGGTGATCCTGCGCGGTTGCCAGCAGCTTCGGGTTGCCGATGCGTCCGGTGAGGATCCCCGGAACAGCCCCCATGGTGTTGGGATGGATGGTACGGGAATAGCGGTACCAGGTGCTCTGAGACGCCAGCCTCGCAAAGGAGGGATAGCGGCCGGCATCGATCTCGCCCGATTCATCCAGCAGAGAGGAGGTCGGGAGCTCATCGAAGACGACGAAGACGACGGGAATGTCGGACTCTCCAATTCCGGCTCCTTCGACGACCACCGTCTCGGGGAAAAGGAGCTTGTGACCGCTCTCCGAGACGGCAAAGTTTCCCAGGAAGGCCAGCGGCGCAAGGCCGAGCAGGGTGGCGACGGAGCGAATGGATTCCCGGTATCCATATGCAGCGCTTGCGAGGGTTCCGGCGGCGAAAGCCAGCACCAGAACGGACTGTCCCGCGATCGCGAGCTGGCGAGAGAGTGGCGGCAACAGTGCCAACCCGACCGCCGTTGCGACCGCCAGCAGGAACAAGGACCGTCCGAAGCGAGGTGAGATGCGGATCGCGATTTCCAGCGGAAGCCAGATAGCCAGGGGTGCGATCAGAAGCAGGCCAACGAGCAAGAACCCGATTTCAATGGGTTGAGCCCCGTGCGTTACCAGGAATGCTGGATATCGCGCAAAGAGGTGGAGCAGGGGCTGGCCCAATGCCAGTCCACAGAGCCCCACGAGATGCAGAGCTCGGATGCCGGGCTTTTCAGGGATCGTTGGGGTCGTCATGGCGTGGATTGGAATCGACGTCTCAGTATACAGCCAACAAGCCGACTGCCAATCCAGTCGCTGTGCGCACGTCGATGGCGATTCCGGCTTCGCGAGCAGCCAGGTTCATGTGGCCGTGCCATCGGTCGGCTTCTTCGACCACATATCGACGATCCACGTTTCCTTTTCTCGGGGGACTCCTGGAATCAGCGATTCAACCCGGACGGCTGGTCGCCCCAATGGCCTCCTTTGCCTCATGGTCATCCCCCACTTCTGATCGCATGTCGGTGCTGGAGCGGCGCGCAGGCCCGGACTGGGTCTGTCTGCCGCCGACCCTCACCGATTCGACATGACCCCCATACGCGGACATTGGGCGAATCCCCAGCTTCCATTCCCTGTCTTCTACGAGCGCGCTCGGGTTCGGGCAGTGAGCGGGTGCGGAAGATCGGGATCGTGGCGCCGGCGAGAAAGCTGTTGATTGCCACGGGACGCCATCAAGCCGTCCTCGACGAGATTCTTGAAGAGCGAGTCGTCTCGAGCCGAGGGGACAGGAACCGACGAGGCGTCGAGCAGGAACATGGGCGATTTTCCATTGTGAGGCTCACTCATGCACCGTTCGGCCAGGCAGGCCAGAGAACATCGCGGAAATCATGATCCGAACAGTGTTGGGGCGGGCCTCAGACGCCGGCGTCAGCGACTCCCGCCTCTGCGAGCACACGATCGTAGGCTGCGTGCACCCTCTGCAGCGCGGGCTCGTTGCGGCCGAGGATCATCTCGCCGAGCGCCCCCGCTTCGAGGGCGCGCTGGACGTTCGCGACCGTCGCGTAGTCCTCGCTCTTGAGCAGGTCGAAGAGTCCGTCGAACATCGCCTCGGCGAACTGGCGGTGTTCGTCGCTCTCGATCGGCTGAATCGAGTAGGTCGCGATGCGGAAGATCGATTCGCCCGGCGTGGGGCCCGGGTCGAGGCGTTGCAGGGCGATCAGGTGGTGGCTGACGACGATCGTGGTGCTGGGAAAAATCCCGTAGATCAGCTGAAGCTTGGAGAGAACGCTCGACTCGGCGTTCCACTCGCTCACCGGTCGATCCATGAGCTCGGCGATTTCGGGCGCAGCGAATCCCAGGCGATGGTGGTCGCCGTAGCGATCGTAGAGGGTGGCGTTGGGGATCGTCATTGGAGCGACCGAGTCCTTGTGAAGGAAGGGGACGTGGTATCCCTCCTGCCCCGTGTCATTGGCGAGCTTCCAGTTTGCGCGGATCGTGGCGACCCGCTCCTTGACGAAATGAAGGTTCTGAAAGTCGAAGCTCCCCAGCTCCTCGCCGATGGATCCGAGATAGTCTGCCAGGTCGAGATCGAGCCCCGGCGCCGGAATCAAGCCGATCAAACCATGGCGCTCCTCGACGGGGAGGGGCTGCAGCGCACAGCGGCCTCGGTCGAGCCCTTCGAAGCCCTCTTGATAGGGAATGCCCGTGAGCTCTCCGCTCTCGCTGGCATAGCTCCAGGCGTGGTAGGGGCAGACGAAGCTCCGAGCCCCGGATCCTGAGCCTTCGACGAGCCGGGCCCCTCGATGCCGGCAGGTGTTGATGAACGACGCGAGGCCGCCGTTTTGTCGACGCACGATGATGATCGGCACGTCGGCGACGACGCGCGTGAGCCAATCGCCTGGGGCGGGGAGATCGCACGACATCCCGACGATCTGGGGCCGTGTTCGAAAGAGAGCCTCGCGCTCGCGTTCGAAGCGTCCAGGGTCGGTGTAGCGGGCGGCGTCCAGATTGACGACGGAGCCGGCCATCTCGGTCGTGCGCCGCCTGATCAACTCGTGGAAGCGCGCGGCGATCGCGTTCAGCTCGTCCTGCTTCATTCAGTGAACCCTCATTCTGCGTCGCCCCGGCGATGCAGGGCAGAATGCCCGAGTGACGGGCGCCTCGTCAAGTCGAGCGCTCGCTTCGTCCGCCCGAGCCCGGGAGCGGTCGTCCCCGGAGACCGCAGCCGGATGGCTCGTCGGAGTGT
>CBDUYG010000376.1:0-4276 GCA_965371385.1 uncultured Myxococcales bacterium
GGCTGCCGGCGCTGGGATCTGTCCCGACGATCTGCGTCCCGTCCTCGGTCTCTTCAGCTCGAGCGAGTGGGAGCGGATGCTCCTGGGCCTGGCCCCCCCCGCTTCGAGCGCGTCTCGCGTCGTCGAGGTCCTCGAGGTCGTGCCGGGTTTTCCAGCGGCCGAGGCTGGACTGCGCCCGGGCGATACCCTCCTCGAGGTCGATGGAAGGCCGGTCCAGGCCTCGGCCGATCTCTATCGCCCTCCCCACCTGCTCGAGGATCTGCAGAGCTTCGAGATGACCATCGAGCGGTCCGGCCGCCGCCTGAGGGTGATTGTCCCGTATCTGGGCGGCTGCTTCCTTCCCGCTCGTGTCTGGACACGAAGTGGTGTCAACGCCTACGCGAACTCCGATGGGATCTGGATTACAACAGGGCTCCTCCGCTTCGCCCGCAGCGACGACGAGCTGGCTTCCGTGCTCGGTCACGAGATGGGTCATGCGATTGCGAAGGCGTGGGATGGGGTCGACTCCGAGCGTCGGGCGGATGCCATCGGGCTCTATCTGGCCGCGCGGGCGGGCTTCGATATCGAAGCCAGCGGAGATTTCTGGCGCCGCTTCGCGATCCGCTCGCCGCTCTCGACGGGATCGGGAAGAGGCCGCCTTCCTTCGCATCCCGAGAGCTCCCAGAGGATCCGGGCCCTCGAGGCAACCGTTCGTGAGATCCACGAGAAGGAGAGGGCGGGCCTTCCCCTCGTCCCGGAGACCTCCGATTGATCGCGACCCGTAGCCTCGCGAGGAGCGGGCTTCGCTGGGCCGTGCTGCCCGGGATCTGCCTGGCGTTCGTCCTGGGCTGCGCTCCTCGCGTGCGGGCTCCCGATCCGGAGCCTCTGGGCGATCCTCTGCAGCGTGAGCTGATGGATCGAGCCGTCGAGCGGATGCTGGACCTGCGAGCGCGCCTGATGCGGGTCGCGAGGCCGATCCTGACGCGCAATCAGGGCCTGTGCGGCGAGGCGGTCGCACCCTATTTCGGGCTGGCGGTGGGGCGTCTGGGCAAGGGGAATCTCTCGCTCTACGAAGAGGCATGGAGAAGAGCCGGTCTGCTCCCGGGCGTCCCAACGGTGATCGCCGTAGTGGAGGGCTCGCCGGCCGCGCGTGCGGGGATCGGGCCGTCGGACGTCCTGCGCGCGATCAACGGCAGGAAGGTCCGAGGCTACGAGGACGTGGTCCGGCTCGGGGCGAAGGGTGGGCCGGGCAGGCCCCGCGTACGTCTTCGCAGCGGTGAGCTCGAGCGGGAGGTCACGCTCGATCGCGTTCCCGCGTGCGGCTTCGAGGTCTTGCCCTCACTCAGCGACGAGCTCTCCACCTGGACGCTCGGCGGGCGCAACCTCGTGATTCCGGCGGGTCTCGTCGAGCTGCTCGAAGACGACGATGAGCTCGCGATCATGATCTCGCACGAGCTGGCCCACCGGCTACTCGACTCGAAGCAGAAGCGGGACTACGAGCATGAGCTGGAGGCCGACCGGCTTGGCCTCGCACTGGCCGCTCGTGCCGGATTCGACGTCGGCGGGGCCGTTGATCTGTGGCAGCGCCTGGCGCTCGAACGGCCTGCGGCAATCGGCAGCGAGTGGCACGACGGAAGAAGGATCCGCAGCCGGTTGCCCCATGGCCGGATCGCCGAGCGTTTGCTCGTGATGCCCGAGGCGATCGCAGAGGCCCGGGCGCTGGGTGCAGGGGGAGGAGAGCCTCGACCCTGAGCGGCCCGGGGGCTCGAGATTCGAGCCCCGTAGGCCGTCGTTCGATCAGGGAAGCTCTGCGAGCCAGTCGCCGCTGTCGAACCACTTGGCGCGCAGGCCCGTCATCAGACCGCTGTCCTCGAGCATGCCCATGAAGTTCTGCACGAGGTTCAGGAAAAGGGCGTCATTGGAGGGCAGGGCGGCACCCAGGGGCTCGAAGGTGAAGGGAGAGATCGCGGATTCGAGGCCGGCGTCGGGGTGCTGGAAGAGGGCGACGAGACAGATCGGGTAGTCGGCCACCATCGCGTCCGCCTTGCCGTCGATCACCATCTGGATGCCTTCGTCGTAGTTCTTGGCCGAGAGGGCCGTTGCATTGGGCGCAGCATTCTGGATGAAGAGATAGCTGGTGGAGTCCTTGAGGGCGACGAGCTTGACGCCGCTCCCGTCGAGATCGGCCGGCTCATCGGTCTTGGCCAGCGCCGCCGAGGTGGTGATCAGCCCCTTGCCCGAGATGAAGTAGGGCCCCGCGAAGGCGACACGGGTGTTGCGCTCGGGAGTCATCGTGAGCCCCGAGAGCGCCATGTCGATCTCCCCGCTGGTGACGGCGGGGAGCAGCTCGGCGAAGTCCTTCACGACGTATTCGACCGTGACGCCCATCGACGAGGCCAGGGCATCGGCCAGGTCGGCTTCCAATCCGATGATCTGTCCCGTCTTGGTCTTCATGTTGAAGGGAGGCTGCTGAGCGGTGAGGCCCACTCGAAGCTTGCCGGACTTCAGGATCCGGTCCATTGCGGGCGTCACGCTGTGGGATTCACCCGCCTCATGGGAGCTGGCCATCGCCGGGGGCGTTGCGTTCGCCAGTGTCGTCACAGCGAAGAGAATCGTCAGTGCCAGGGTCTTGAAAGCGGTCAGTCGCTTCATGCGTTTCATGGTCCTTCCCTCCAGTTTGAGAGCCCACCTTGTAGCAGTCATGGAATCGTGCAGCAAGCAATCGACGGGAGTGGAACGGGCCGATTCGACGCGTATCGGTGGAGCGGAGAGGGGGATCTGACTGGTCGTCAGCAGCAGGTGGGTTGCCCTACCCGGAGCGGGCAGGCGGGCAGGACGGGCTGCGACCGCGAATGTCGCCAAATCCACGCGCTTGCTTCTGCCGTAGCCTATCCGCCCTACTCGCTGGATTCCCTCTCGGCTTGCTCTCGGGGTTGCTCTCGGGGTTGATAGACGAGGGTGTGGCCTCCTCCTCGCAGGGTCAGCGCGCCGCCTTTCAGCTCGATCTCGCAACCATTCGTGAGGACCGCCAGAACCTTTCGCTCGAGCTCTTCCTGGGGAGGGGGACACGCCATCCTGGTCGTACCCACGGGCCCGGTCACGAGCCTCCCCTCATCGAGGGTCCCCTGGCCGAAGAATCGATTGCAGCCGGCGAGGCCGCTGAACTTCAGCTCGTCTGCGAACGCGAGTTCCGGCCGCGGCTTCGCACCCGTCACCGAGCCGCCATCGACGCTCTCGAGAACCCAGCTGCGACCGATCAGCTCTCCAGCCTCGACCACCGATTCCGCCCCTCCCTGGCAGGCGGCCAGGGAGACGAGGGAGGAGGCGAACAGTACTGCGCAGACTCTCATCTCGGATGTTCCTCGCTCTCGAATTCATGCGAAGTCTACATCACAAGAGAATTGGCCGTGACGGCGACTCGGGTGGGCTGGTCGATCGCCTGGGTAGTACGAGCCCGCCGACCGGATACCATTCGAAGCTTGAGCCCATCGAGACGGAAGACAGCGGAAGTACGAAAGAGAACGACTGAGAGGAGAAGGCAATGAAGGATCTCGCGAATTTTTTCAAGACCACGGTTCTCGGGGGCTTCTTCGTGGTGCTCCCGATCGCCGTTCTGCTCATCCTGATCGACCAGATGCTCTCCATGGTCGACGGATTGGTCGAGCCGATCGCCGAGCTCTTCGCGGTCGAGACCGTCGGCGGTGTCGAGATTGCCCTCGTGCTCTCCGCCCTCGCCATTCTCCTGCTTTGCTTCATCGCAGGCCTGGTGATTCGGACGCGCCTGGGCTCGAGCATCCTTCATCAGGTCGAGGGCTCCATCCTCAACCGGGTTCCCGGCTATACGCTCCTCAAGAACCTGACTCAGCGATTCTCGACCACGGACGAGACTCGCACCGTGGTGCTCGCGCGTATCCATGCGGAGGAGGCCTGGTGCTTCGCCTTTGTTGCGGATGAGCTCGAGGACGATCGGGTCGTCGTCTTCGTTCCGATGGCCCCGACCCCGACCATCGGGACCCTCTATGTGCTCCCGCGTGAAAATGTGCGCGAGATCGCGGCCGGCACCGGAGCTACGATGAATTGTCTGATGCAGTGGGGAATCGGGGCGAGGGATCTCGTGAAGGAAGCGGCCCCAGCGGGCTAGCAGCGGGCTAGAGGTCGTACTCGTAGTTCCGGTAGGTTTTGTAGACCCGACCCATCCGTTGCAGAGCGCCGTTCATGCGGTGGTTGTTCTCGAGAATGAGCGACGCCTCGGCGGTGTGGATGCCGATCTCGAGGGCGCGATCCCAGGTCTTCGAGT
>CBDUYG010000377.1:0-4265 GCA_965371385.1 uncultured Myxococcales bacterium
TTTCCGGTTCCTCCCTGCCGCTACGCCGATGGAGCGCTGCGCACCTTCTACCACAGCGACTACTTCCGCTCGGTCGTCCGGCACCCGGACGTCCCGCCTCTGGGCGGGCTCGAGCAGGAGCTCTTCGACGCTTATGAAGCCATCGCGGGCGCGCCCGAGTACTACTTCGATATTATGCTGGAGCGGGGCGACCTGCAGCTGATCTCGAATCACACCATCATTCACTCGCGCACCGGGTACGAGGATCATCCCGAGCGCCGGCGCCACCTTCTGCGACTCTGGCTCTCGTTCTGATGGCTGTGGGACGGAGCGCAAACTGGAATCAGGGGCCGACAAGGCCCAAAGGAGATCACCCATGGAGTTCTGGCAGTCACTTTTTCTGTGCGAGGGCGACCAGGTCGTCGAGGTTGCGAAGCTGGTCGAGGAGATGGGCCTCGACGGAGCCCTGATCGCCGACCACCTGCTCCACTTCGAACACCAGGAGTCGACGTATCTCTACTCCGAGGACGGCAAGCCGCCCCAGTTCACGCCCGACACCCTCTGGCCCGAGAGCTGGTCCCTCATCGCCACCCTGGCCGCCGCGACCGAGCGCATCCGCTTCTCGACGAACGTCTTCATCCTGCCGCTTCGCAACCCGATCGAGGTCGCAAAGTCGACTGGAAGCGTCGCCTACTTCAGCAACAACCGCCTCGTGCTCGGCGCTGGAGCGGGCTGGATGAAGGAGGAGTTCGACGTCCTCGGTGTCGACTTCAAGAGCCGGGGTCGACGCTACGACGAATGTATCGAGGTGATTCGCAAGCTCCACAGCGGCGAATTGGTGGAGCATCACGGCGAGTTCTTCGATTTTCCGCCCGTCGTCATGACGCCGACGCCGACCCAGCCGGTCCCAATCTATCTCGGTGGCTCGAGCAAGCCCGCCCTGCGGCGTGCCGCCCGGGTGGGCGACGGATGGCTCGGCCCCGGCCAGACGCTCGACGACGCGATCGCGACCCTGAAGGAGCTGCACGATCTACGCCGGGAGGTGGGGCGTCAGAACGAGCCCTTCAACACGGTGGTTCCGGTCTACGGTGAGCTGACCCCCGACGACGTCAGGCGGCTCGAGGACGCCGGCGCGACCGGCCTGGTGAGCTTGCCCTTCACCTTCATCCTGGGTCCCGAAACGACCCTCGAGGCCAAGCGGGCGTATCTCGAGGGCTACGCGAATCAGTTCATCGCGAAGATCAACGGATGAGCGGCTGAACTCGGCGGAGCGCATCGCTCGGCGCTCCCTCCATGAACCCTTCGAATCGCCCGCGCTGCAGGCCCACCTCACTTCGCTCAGCGGGCCAGGCGGATCCCGCTGAACTGCCAGCGCGCTTCCGGGGGGAAGAAGTTCCGGTAGCTGGCGCGAAGGTGACCGGCGGGAGAAGCACACGAGCCGCCTCGCAGGACGTACTGATTGCACATGAACTTGCCGTTGTACTCGCCCAGGGATCCGCGGGCGGGAGTGAACCCCGGGTAGGCTGAATAAGAGCTTCGGGTCCACTCCCAGACGTCGCCGTACATCCGGGTGAGAGGGCCCTCTTCGCAATCCGAAGCGCGGTCGGGAGAGGGATGATGGCGCCCGGTCTCGGCAAAGTTGCCTCGCACCGCAGTGGAACCCACCGCCATCTCCCACTCTTCCTCGCTGGGCAGGCGGGCGTTCGCCCAGCGCGCATAGGCGTCGGCTTCGAAGTAGCTCACGTGGCAGACCGGCTCTTCGGGCTGCAGGGGAAGCAGACCCGCGAGGGTGAACTGGTGCCAGACTCCATCGCGCTCCTGCCAGTAGAGGGGAGCTCGCCAGCCCGAGCCCTGGATCTCGTCCCAACCGCTCGAGAGCCACAGGTCGGGACGGCGATATCCGCCGTCCTCGATGAACTCGAGATACTCGGCGCTGGTCACCGGGCGGGAGGCGAGCTCGAAGGGAGCCAGGTACGAGGGGTGGCGCGGGCGCTCGTTGTCGAAGCTGAAACCGGCTCCCGAGTGACCGATTTCCCGCAGTCCAGCCTCGAAGCCGATCCACACGAGCGAAGAACCAGGAGAGGTGGGGAGCTCGCGTCTCGCGACATAGACGGGATGCAGGGGGTTGCGGGAGAACGCGTGCTTGATGTCGGTGAGGATCAGCTCCTGATGCTGCTGTTCGTGGTGAAGCCCCAGCTCGATGATTCCGCGCAGCGTCGCGCCCGCGGGCGTGTCGCGAGGGTCGAGGCTGCCCTGCGAATCGAGCAGGGCATGCATCTCGTCATCGACGGCCGACCGGTAGTCCATGACTTCACGTCGGGAAGGCCGCGAGAGGAGTCCTCTGTCGGGCCTCGGGAAGGGCTGACCGACCGAGTTGTAGTACGAGTTGAAGAGCGATTGGTACTGCGGGTGATGAGGCGCTCGCCCGGGCATCGCCCGATCGAGGACGAAGGTCTCGAAGAACCACGAGGTATGGGCGAGATGCCAGCGCGTGGGGCTCGCGTCGGGCATCGACTGGATCACGCAGTCTTCGTCCGTCAGAGGGGCGTGGAGGGTATCGGTCTGGGAGCGGACGTCCTTGTAGAGCTGCCGGAGCTGGGAATCGCTGACGAGACTTTCACGGGCAGCCTCCGGGGAATACACCTGGATGGTCTCGGAATCCATCGAGTCTCCAGCTCAGGAGCCGGGAGGGCGAGTCGCGCCGCGCATCATCCCACCGCGGCTCCCGGCGTCTCTTGGCGGGGCGCGCACGTCATCGTCGTGTGGCGGGATACTAACAGATCCCTGTGCCCTCCCCTGTGCCCCCCTCTGCGCCTCGACTCTCCGCCGCACGCTCGGACTACGCCGTGCCGCGTCATCCGCCGGTCTCGTCACCAGATGCCGAGAACCGTGACGCCGGCCTCACGCGCCCAGACGAGAGGCTCGCTTGCACGCTGGAGGGATCGACATCCGAGCCGGGCGTGAGAGTGTGTCGAAACGGGGGAAAACACTCGCCTCTGCGATTCGGCCCAGTTTTTCGCAGGTCACCCCAGGGCGGCTGATACAATCGGGACACAGGGTCGCTTCCTCCTGCTTTTTCGTGGAGGTCATCGACACCCGTCCTGGGAGGACGCCGGGCTTTCATGGATGCGCCGCGATTGCGACTCGAGAGCCTTCGCCCGCTCGCCCTGCTCCTCTTCGCCTGCCTGGGGTTCTATCTCGTCCGTGGGGCGACCGGTTCGCCTTCCACGAACTGGATGCTGATCTACGAGCCCTCGGATTTTCCCACCTTGACGAGCCTGGTGGACTATCTCGCGGATCTCCGCATACCGATTCCCCCGGTACTCTCCTCCCTCGAGATCATCGACCATCAGCTCACCGGTTCGACACGCTTCGTGACGGTATATCTCTACCGACTGGGCCTCGTCGCCGGGTACCTGATCGCGATCCAGCTGGCGTCCTCGACGCTCCCGCGCCTGGGCCTCTCCTTCACCATGTCAGGCGTGCTCCTCGCGGGATCCGTATTGGTTCATCGCGCCAACCCCCAGGTCTACGACGTTCTGCTTCCCTGCCTCCTGCTCCTCTTCGTATTCAGCCTCGGACTCGCCCGGGACCGCGGCGAGGGGGATTCCCTGACCCTTTGCTTCTGTGTACTCGCAGGCTTCTCTCTCTCGATGGCCGAGCTCCTGCGCCCCTTCATGATCGTCGTGCTGCCGGTGGCTCTCGTCTGCGCCTTCGCTGCACTGCGACACCTGCCGCGGAGATGCGTCCTGGCCTTTCTCGTGCCGATCCTGCTCTTTTCGGGGATGTGGCACATTCACGTCGCTCGCGCGCACGGGCAGCTTACCTGGAGCAATCACTCGGGATTCAACCTGCGGCTCTCGCAGCTCCTGCCCCCGGAGAGCGTTCCCCCGCTCGAGATGGAGCACGCCGAACGCCTCGCACCGGGTCGCTGGCCGAACCTCAACAGCGAAATCCACACGCAGAACAGCCGCAAGATCCAGTCGGCCGTCGTCGGCTACATGATCCGTCATCCCGTCGATGGCGCTGTCCGGCTCGCGAGGGCGTTCTGGAAGCTGGTCGCGACCCCGACGAAGGTCCACATCCACGATCCCGCTCGTCCCAGGCATGGCCCGTTTCGAGTGTTCCTCCTGGGCGGCTATCGTCTGGTGTCGATCGCAGGGGCGATCTTCCTGGTCGCGAACGCGGCCCGACTCGCGTGGCTCTTGATCCGGTCGAGAGAGCGCCGGCTCGACCTGCTGGCGGTACCCGACAACATCGTGATCCTGCTCGGTGTCATGCTCCTC
>CBDUYG010000378.1:0-4247 GCA_965371385.1 uncultured Myxococcales bacterium
GTGGTGCCGCGTTCGGGGCCCGAGTACGAGCAGAACGGAAACCTGCTACTGGATCGCCTATTCGGCGCAGAGGTCTTCGTCGTGTCCGACGAGCTGGAGGCGATCCATCAGGTCCAGGCTCTCCAGGAGGCAGCCCAGGCGGACGGGCGGCGAGCCGTGGTTCACCCACCCGGTGGCTCTACCCCGACTGGAGCGCTCGGCTACGTGCGCGCGGCGCTCGAGCTCGGCGAACAGCTCACGGGCAAGGGACTCGCTTTCTCACGTGTGTATCTGGCTGTTGGAACGGGGGGCACTCTCGCTGGGCTGATTGCGGGTATGTCGCTGGCGTCCTGGTCGGCCGACATCACCGCGGTATCCGTCGCGAACGGCCCGGGGAAGGATCGCGGACAGGTCGAGGCGCTGCTCGCGGGGCTGGCGGAAGGCTTCGATATTCGATCTGCGATCACGGACGCCATTCGCTTCGAGGACGGCTTTCTCGGCGACGGATACGGAATCCCGTCCCAGGAGACGCTGGAAGCCCTTCGCCTCTGCGCGACGATGGAAGGGCTCATCCTCGACCCGGTCTACACCGGAAAAGCGATGGCGGCGCTCATTTTCGACGTTCGTCGCGGTCGCGCAGGATCGGAACCGATCTTGTTCTGGCACACCGGCGGAAGCAGCGGACTCTTCGCCTATCGCGAGGAAGTGGCGCGCTCGCTCGGCTGATGGGGCGATCCGCTCGCTCGCGGTCGGGCATCGCGCGACGCCCTCGTTGTGCGGGTTCGTCTGCCGCGGAATCAAGCCGATGGCGCGGGAGGTATCCTATCCAGCTGCTGAAGGTTTTCGAGCCAGCCTCCAAAGAGACGAGACCATTCCCCGAAGAGATCGCGGGCGGAGCTCCAGATCGACACTGGGGTGCTCTCGAAGTGCCCGACCGACGATGTTGAGGCCGGGCTGATCTCGCGCCGATCGATGGTCCGGGTGAGCGAGCTCGCAGTCAGGGAGTCGCGTACGTCGAGAAAGAGGGTCATCTGACCCGCGCTCGAAATGAAATCGCGCTCCCCGCCCCGAAACGGAGGTGCATCGACGACCAGGTCCACGATGTGCCCGGAGACACGCAACACTCCAGGGCCCGCTTCCTGGACCACAGTGAACGTCTCGCTATTCGAGAACTCTCTCACGAGGGCATCCCGGCCGATCTGCTTGAGCCGGACCATCGATTCTTCGCTCAGCGCGAAATTCCCACGCCGGCGATTCACTGAATCGGGCGGGTTGGGCGGGCTCTTGTAGGCCACCGTGAGGGGCTCGATCATGACGCGGTCGTAGGCGCCAAAGCTTGCGCCGGGCTTCACGAACACAGCCGCGAATCCCGTGAACCGCACGCGATGGAGACCATCCTTCGTCACGCGGTTCTCGCTCCGAACGTCGTACTCGACGGGGCGGGGAGCACCCGCGCATCCGAGCCCCAGGGCGGCGATCAGCCCAAGCGAATACGCCCAGCCGATCGCTCCTCGAGATCGCCTCATGGATTGCTTGATCGATTGCTCGACCGGTACCTTCATCGACACCTTCATCGAGCCTCCCCCCTGCCGGCACCGTCGAAGCGTCATCTTGCGGCTTCGGCGAGTACCCTATTGCGCTCCGGCAATCGCGACTTCGACCGGGATCCCGTTGAGAACTGCATTGCCCGAGAGTGGATCCAACGGGCCTGCGTCCGTGAGGCGATTGCTGTTCACGCCCGCATGACTGCGCGCGACGTCGAGCCGTGCACCCTCGAGATCGTGTCCCCAGCCGTGGGGAAGGCTCACGACTCCCGGCATCAAGCCCTCGTTCAGCTCCAAGGGTGCCGTGACCTTGCCCGCATGGGAGCGAATCTCGACGCGCTCGGCTTCCTCGACACCAAGGCGTGACGCGTCTGCGGGGTGCATCTGCAGGGTACAGCGGTCGCGCCCGCTGACCAGAGGCGGGAGGTTGTGCATCCAGGAGTTGTTCGAGCGCACGTCGCGTCTCCCGATCAGGAGCAGGCCCTCGCCCTGCCCCTCCCGATTCTCGAGGATGGAGTCGAGACGGCCAAGCTCCGCGAGGATCGAAGGCGGGGCGAGCTCGATCAGCGCCGACGGAGTCGATAGCAGATCGGGTATGCGCGGCTGAAGCGGCCCCAGATCGACGCCGTGGGGATTCGCTTCGAGGTGCTCCAGGGAAAGTCCGTCCGGGTTCTGGCCAAAGCCTTCGCCGTAGGGCCCCAGGCGCAGCAGTACGTCGAGCTGGGCATCGGTGCCGCTGCGATCTCCGACCTGGGCCAGCAGCTCATCGATGTCTCGCCCATGGATCGGCGATCGGGGATTCGAGGTGTGGCTCTCGAGCAGGCCGCGGAGCAGCATCCCGTGCAACACCTCGGGGTCGCCCTTCGATCCCTGTCCGCTCAGCAACAAGGCGAGCCGGGCAAAGATGTCGGCCTCCGTGGGACCCTCCGCCTCGAAGATCGGAGGCGAGTAATTGGCGATGTTGCGGACGGAGATTCCATAGAAGGCGGCGTCGTAGTGGCTGCGCTCGAGGGGCGATGTCGGCGGCAGGATCACGTTGGCGTGACGAGTGGTCTCGTTGCAATAGAGATCGATGCTCACCATGAAGTCGAGGCCTGCGATGGCAGAGTCGAGGGTCCCCGCATCGGGCGCCGAGAGAGCGGGATTGCCAGCGATCGTGATGAGCGCCCGAACCTGGCCCTCGCCGCCGGTCAGGATCTCGTCTGCCAGGGTCGCGATCGGCAGCTCGCTTCGCACCTCGGGCAGGTCGCGCACGCGGCTCTTCCAACGGCCGGTCTCGAAGCCGCGCCCGCCGGGCTGCTTGTCGGCGCGGCCGTGAGCCGGGAGGGGAAACATCGCGCCGCCCGGGCGATCGAGGTTCCCGGTCACGATATTGAGGGCGTCGACGGCCCACGAGGCCAAGGTGCCGAAGGACACGGTGTGGGTCCCGATCCGGCCATAGACGACAGCGCTCTCGGCCGCCACGAGCTCCCGGGCCAGTCGGCGAATGGTGTCCGCCTCGATGCCGCAGTGGGGGGCGGCCCGCTCGGGGGTGAAGCCCTCGACCGCAGCTGAGATCTCCGCCGCACCGCTCACGTGATCCGCCACGTCGCCAAGATCGGCGAGCCCCTCGGCGAAGATGACCTGAAGCATCGCGACGAGCAGCGATGCGTCGCTTCCGGGCCGGATGAAGTGATGCTCGTCGGCGAGCTCGGCGGTTCGCGTTCGCCTTGGATCCACGACGATGAGCTTGCCTCCGCGCCGGCGCAGTGCCTTCAAGCGTCCGGGGAAGTTGGGCGCCGTACACAGGCTTCCGTTCGACTCGAGCGGATTGGCACCGAGCATCAGCAAGTAATCCGTCCGGTCGATGTCCGGCACCGGCATCGCGTTCGAATCGCCGAAGAGCAGCCCGGATGAGACGTGCTTGGGCATCTGGTCGACGGTGCTCGCCGAGTAGACGTTGCGGGTTCGCAGCGACTTGACCAGGGGCCGCACGTAGAACGCACCCGCCAGGTTGTGCACGTTCGGATTGCCGAGATAGACCGCCACGGCGTCGCGTCCCCAGCGATCGATCAAGGGCATGAGGCCCCGCTCGATCTCGGCGAATGCCTCGTCCCAATCGACCTCGACGTGGACTCCATCCCGCTTGACGAGCGGGCGCCGGAGCCGGTCGGGATCCTCGTGCAGCGCCTTCAGGCTCGCACCCTTCGGGCACACGAATCCGCCGCTGAAGACATCGCGATCGTCGCCGCGGACCTTCACGATCCGGTCGCCTTCGGTATGGATCTCGAGGCCGCAGGTGGCCTCGCAGAGTGGACAGGTGCGAAAGTGGATCTGGCTGGAATCTGAAGACAAGCCGGACCTCCCGTCCAATCATTCTACCGCCAACTCGGGAATGCTGCTTTTCCGGGGATAGTGAAAGAATCCATTTTTCGGCGACTGGAGGGGGGGGGCCTGATGGCCAGGCAATATCCCTAACCAAGGGGCCGGCCAGAATCTTGAGCTTGCCAGGGGGGGGCTGAATCGATCGGACCGCGGAAGCCTGCCCGAAGGGGCAGGGAACCGTCGTTTCAGCTGATGTCGTTTTTCGGAGCCGGTCACGGGGGTCGGCTCCGGACCGGCATACACCAAGCTGCTTACAAACGAAGCGGGCCCGGTGATCTGTATGATCACCGGGCCCGCCAGAAGAAAGTCCCACCGTCGTGCTACTCTCCCACACAAGAAATGTGCAGTACCATCGCCGAA
>CBDUYG010000379.1:0-4246 GCA_965371385.1 uncultured Myxococcales bacterium
GTCGGCCGAAGTCGACCGCCGGATCGAGGATGGCCGTCTGCATCAGGTTTCCCTCGGGATCGATGACCTCGCGCACTTCGCCGATGCGCAGCCCCTTTGGATACACGGCATCGAGCCCCGAGGTGATGACCACATCCCCCGGCATGGCGCCACCCTCACGCGCCGGGAACTCGAACTGCAGCTCGCCCGAGCCATTGCCGCGCACGACACCCCGGGTGCGATTGCCCTGGATGACGCCGTCGATCGAGCTCTGGCGGTCGAGGAGCAGCATCGTGCGGGAGGCGTGGCTCGAAGCGGCCGTCACGAGGCCCACGACCCCGTCGTGGGTGATCACCGGATTGCCCGCCTGGACGCCGTCCGTGATCCCCTGGTCGACGAGAACGGAGCGAAACCAGAGGGAGACATCCAGCCCGACCACGGTCGCCGGCAGCAAGGGCACCTCGAAATCGTCTCGCATCGCGGCGATACGCTGGAGGTGGCCGCTGGCGACCAGGGCCTCGCTGTACTGGAGCATCGTCTCGCGCAACTCGGTCACCTCGGCCTTCAGCAGCTCGTTCTCCTGCTTCACCTGCAGGAGATCCACGTAGCGGTCCCAGAGGTTCCGGATGCCGTCGATCGGCGCGGCCACGAGCTGCTGGATCGGGCTCGCGACCTCGAACACCCAGGCCTGATACCACGGGAGGTCTCCCGCTCGCCCCTCCACGGAGCGGCGATCGCTGACCATCGTCAGGGTAGTGAGCAACATCAGCGCCGCGAGGGCGATCAGCGCCCGCATACGCTTCAGGAAATCCGGCATGGTCTCCCGCTACGACCTTCGATTCTCGAGTTTCGCTCTCGGGGGGAGGGAGGAGACCCACTGAAAGGGGGGACCTTCTCATCGGGCGGAAGGCGCCCTCGATTGAACCGGATCAGGAGCGAATCGTCACTTCCTTGAGCAATCGCAGCTCGTCGAGGCAACGCCCCGTGCCGAGGGCCACGGCCGTCAGTGGATCCTCCGCCACCATCACGGGAAGTCCCGTCGTTTCGCGTAGCAGGATGTCGAGGTTCTTGAGCAGAGCCCCCCCGCCGACCAGCACGATGCCCTTGTCCACGATGTCGGCCGACAGCTCCGGGGGAGTCCGCTCCAGCGCCATCTTGACGCTCTCCACGATCGCGTTGATGGGCTCGGCGAGCGCCTCCCGAACCTCCTCGGATTTGAGCTCGAGGGTTTTCGGCACGCCATGAACGAGATCGCGGCCCTTGATTTCGAGCGACTCGATCTCGTCTACCGGAAAGGCGGTACCGATGTTGATCTTGATGAACTCGGCCGTGCGCTCGCCGATCAAGAGGTTGTACTTGCGCTTCACGAACTGGATGATCGCCTCGTCCATCTTGTCGCCGCCGACCCGGGTCGAGTTCGAGTAGACGATGCCGGAGAGGGAGATCACCGCGACCTCGGTGGTCCCGCCACCAATGTCGATGATCATGTTTCCCGACGGTTCGGTGACGGGCAGACCGGCTCCGATCGCCGCAGCCATCGGCTCTTCGATGAGATAGACCTCGCGGGCACCGGCCAGGACCGCACTCTCCTTGACCGCACGCTTCTCCACCTCGGTAATGCCCGAGGGAACGGCGATCACGACGCGCGGGCGAATCATGCGCTTGCGATCGTGTACGCGCGTAATGAAGTAACGAAGCATCGCCTCGGTGATTTCGAAATCGGCGATGACACCATCTTTCATGGGCCGGATGGCGACGATGTTGCCCGGGGTGCGCCCGAGCATCTCTTTGGCTTGCGTACCCACGGCCCGCACCTTGTCGGGGCCTCGCCCATCCTTGCAGATCGCGACGACGCTCGGCTCGGAGACCACGATCCCCCGGCCCTTCACATACACCAAGGTGTTGGCCGTGCCGAGATCAATGGCCAGATCGCTCGAGAACCAACCCAGGATGGAATCCAATATCACGTGCCTTCCCCCCATCGCGGCGCACGCCGCCTTGCTCCGAGTACGCGCTTCGCCAGCAGCGTTTCAAACGCCACTTTGAATCCGCTCTTCAACGAAATCCGCTTCGCTTTCGAGGCCCGGCGAGGCTGGAATATCCCATCGCTAAGTCCTCGGTTTCACTTCCCTTTGAGCCCAACGTCCCGCCACGACCACAATACCAATCGGTCCGCTGAACAGCAAGCGATTCGAGCATCCCCGGACCACCCGGGCAACCCGGCGAGAAGGCATGGGAGATTCCGCTTCAGGCTCGGAAGTAGACCCCGATGAGCTTGCTCGATCCCTCCCCCCTCCGTACCCTCCTCCGCCACCTCGGGATCGGATTCCCGCGGATTCAGAGGTGGCAGGCTCGCGCGTCCAGGCGCGATTCGGTTCCAGAGCCGAGGCAGACCAGACCAGAGCGACCCGCGGCCCGATTCGGGGCCGGACAGAGGGTCGACGTCCAGGCAAGGAGAGAGTGTGCTCGATTCATTCCGAAAGAGTCAGCGCTGGCTCACGGCGATCTTCATCGTGGTCATTGGCATCGTATTCGTCTTCTTCCTCGGTCTCGGCGGGCCCGTGTCGGGACCCACTGCCTCGCCCGGCATCGTGGTCGAGCTGGGCAAGGTCCAGGTCAACCAGGCAGACTTCCAGCGCGTTCGGGCCCAGCAGCAGCAGCGGTTGCAGGACGCCCTCGGTGATCAATTCGACAGCCGCGCCGCCGGCGACCTGCTCGACTCCCAGGCGATGCGGTCCGTGGTGGACCAGGTGATTCTCGCCTACTCGGCCCAGCAGGTGGGCCTGCTCGCCAGCACCGCGGAGATCAAGGAGGTATTGCTGCGCGATCCCAGCCTGCGGGGAGTGGACGGTCAGTTCGACCAGGAGAGCTTCGATGCGCAGATTCGCTGGGAATACGGCAATCAGAAGAACTTCCTGGCTGTCATGGAGCGCCAGCTGCTGCAGCAGAAGATGATCGAGCTGCTCCTCTCGCAGTCCCAGGTGAGTGACGCAGAAGCCCGAAGCGCCGCGCTCTTCGATCTGGAGAGGATCCGCATCGCTTTCGTCGCCCTCAGCGCGGACACCCTGTCCGAGGAGGCGATGCCCGACGACGAGGCGGTCCAGGCCTACCTCGAGGCCAACGAAGAGGCGCTGCGGGGCACCTACACGGAGCAGAGCGAGCGCTTCACCAGACCGGAGCAGATTCGTCTGCGCCACATTCTCTTCAGCATCGAGGCCGAGGCGGATGACGACGCTGGGCGTGCGGAGATCCGAGCCGAGGCCGAGAAGGCTGTGGCTCAGCTCCAGGAGGGGGCGGATTTCGCGGCTCTCGCGACGGAGCTCTCCGACGACACCGCCTCGAAGGACCAGGGGGGCGATCTCGGCACCGTTCAGCGAGGTGATCTCGCCCCTGTGCTCGACGAGGCCGCCTTCGCGCTCGAGGTCGGCACGACGAGCGAGATCCTCGAGGGCCCGGACGGCTTCCACATCCTCCTGGTGGAGGAGAAGCAGGAGGCCGGCACCCGACCCTTCGACGATGTGGGAATCGAGCTGGCGCGCGAGGCGGCCGCGGACGAGCGGGCGAAGGAGCTCGCCCAGGAGCTCTCGGCAGCCGTGGCAGAAGGGAAGAGCGTCGAGGACGCGGCGCGGGATGCAAAGCTGACGCTCGAACGCACGGGACTGTTTACCCGGCGCGGAGATGGATTCATCCCGGCGCTCGGCCCCTCGCAGGAGGCGACCGCGGTCGCTTTCGCCCTCAGCCTCGAAAGTCCGAGCTCGTCGCAGGTCTTCGATGTGGGGGATCGCGAGGTGCTGATCCAACTACTCGAGCGCGTCGATCCCGAGGAGGAGGAGCTGACCGCCGCGACCGAGGCCGCCCGGACCCGTCTCGAACAGCAAATGCAGAACCGCACCGTTCAGATCTGGATCGACAACACCCGCGAGGCCCTGCTCGAGAAGAACGAGCTCCACATCAACACGGCACTGGTGGGGGCGAGCTTCTAGGCGAGGCGGCGAAGCCCCTCAGCCCCCGCCGCGCTCCGCCTCGCGCTGCTTCTCTGCCTCGCGCAGCTCGGCAAATCGGGTGTAGGGGATCGAGATGAAGAGGCCGTGGGACTCGGCGATGAGAAGATCTCCGGCGTAGAGCTCCCCCGAGTTGTAGATCTTGCGGCCCTCCATGCGATCCAGGCGCGCCTCGATGCGCAAGGGCGTTTCGATCGGAGTCGGCTTGCGATAGTCGATCGTAATCGAGGCCGTCATCCCGGGGCTGCCCGAAAAGATGCAGGCCA
>CBDUYG010000380.1:0-4242 GCA_965371385.1 uncultured Myxococcales bacterium
GCGTCGCCTTCATGCCCTGGGGCGGGTACAACTTCGAGGACTCGATCCTGATCTCCGAGCGAGTGGTCAAGGACGACTACTTCACCTCGATCCACATCGAGGAGTTCGAGTGCGTCGCCCGGGATACGAAGCTCGGCAAGGAAGACATCACTCGCGATATTCCAAACGTGGGTGAGGAGGCTCTGCGCGACCTCGATGAGGCGGGCATCGTCCGCATCGGCGCCGAGGTGCAGCAGGACGACATCATGGTCGGGAAGATCACGCCGAAGGGCGAGACCCAGCTGTCTCCCGAAGAGCGCCTGCTGCGCGCGATCTTCGGCGAGAAGGCCGGGGACGTCCGTGATACCTCGCTGCGGGTTCCGCCGGGGGTGTCCGGGACGGTGATCGGCGCCCAGGTGTTCTCCCGCCGCGGTGTCGAGAAGGACGAGCGCGCGCGCATGCTCGAGGAGCAGGAGATCGAACGCCTGCGCAAGGATCAGGAAGACGAGATCCGGATCATCCGCACGAGCGCCTTTTCGAAGATCCACGACGTCCTCGAGGGCAACCGCTCCGTCAACCGGGTGTTCGACGAGCGAAAGGGGATCGAGTGGCTGAACGCCGGCGACACGATCAGCTCTCAGGTGCTCGGCGAGATCCCGGAGCGACGCTGGCGTGAAATCCAGGTGGGCGATGCCCGGGTTCAGGAGACGGTCGATCGTATCTTCGAGAACGTCGAAGCCCAGGCCTCCGTGATCCGTGAGGTCTTCGACGAGAAGATCGCGCGGCTCAAGAAGGGCGACGAGCTACCGCCGGGCGTTTTCAAGATGGTGAAGATCTACGTCGCCATCAAGCGCAAGCTCAGCGTCGGTGACAAGATGGCCGGCCGACACGGCAACAAGGGTGTCATTTCGCGGATTCTCCCCGAAGAGGATATGCCCTATCTCGCCGACGGCACTCCGGTCGACATTGTCCTGAATCCACTGGGTGTGCCCTCGCGCATGAACATCGGCCAGGTCTTCGAAACCCATCTGGGATGGGCGGCGCAGGGCCTCGGTGCCGCGGTCGCCAAGCTCGTCGAGCAGCACCTCGATCCCGAGAATCTGCGCGCCGAGCTCAAGAAGATCTATTCTGATGGTCGCATTGGCACGATGCTCGATGACGCTTCTCCAGAGACCCTTCGCTCTCTCGCCAAGAACGTCGGGCGCGGTATCCATACCGCGACGGCCGTTTTCGACGGTGCGAAGGAGGATCAGGTGCGTCGGGAACTCGAAAGGGCGGGGCTGCCGGTGAGTGGCCAGACGGTGCTCTTCGACGGTCGCTCGGGCGAACCCTTCGACGAGGACGTGACGGTGGGCATCATCTACATGCTCAAGCTCCACCATCTCGCGGATGACAAAATCCACGCACGGAGCATTGGCCCCTACAGCCTGGTGACTCAGCAGCCTCTCGGCGGCAAGGCGCAGTTCGGTGGTCAGCGTCTCGGCGAGATGGAGGTCTGGGCCATGGAAGCCTACGGCGCCGCACACAGCCTGCAGGAGTTCCTGACGGTGAAGTCGGACGACGTACTGGGTCGAACCCGAATCTATGAGTCGATCGTGAAGGGCGAGAACGTCCTCGAGCCTGGGCTGCCCGAGAGCTTCAACGTGCTGGTGAAGGAGCTCCAGGCGTTGGGCCTCAATATCGAGCTCATTGAAGAATGACGAACCTCCGGCCGGCGCTGGGGCCTCGCTCCGTCGCCGGCCGGCTTCGCAAGGGTCGCTGACAGCGAGCTGAGGATCAGGCGAGTCCGTCCACTCGGCATGCGTCGACGACCTGTGAGAACTGGATAGCTGGATAACCGGAAGGGAGAACGACTTTGCGCGATCTCTATAATCTTTTCGAAAAGCCCAAGGATCCCCTGGCCTTCAATGCGCTTCGCATTTCCCTGGCTTCGCCGGAGAAGATCCGCGAGTGGTCCTTTGGAGAGGTGAAGAAGCCTGAGACCATCAACTACCGGACGTTCAAGCCGGAGCGTGATGGACTCTTCTGCGCCAAGATCTTCGGGCCGGTGAAGGATTACGAGTGCAACTGCGGCAAGTACAAGCGCATGAAGCACCGGGGCGTCGTCTGCGAGAAGTGCGGCGTCGAGGTCATCCAGTCGAAGGTTCGCCGGGAGCGCATGGGGCACATCACCCTGGCCTCGCCCGTCGCCCACATCTGGTTCCTCAAGTCGCTCCCCTCGCGGATCGGAAACATCCTCGAGATCACCCTGCGCGACATCGAAAAGGTTCTCTACTTCGAGGCCCACGTCGTCCTGGATCCCAAGGACACGGAGCTCGAGAAGGGAGAGCTGCTGACCGACGAGCGCCTCCAGGAGCTCAAGCAGGAGTACGGTCGCGACGCGTTCGAGTACGGCATCGGCGCCGAAGCCGTGCGCCAGCTGCTCGCCGGTCTCGAGATCGAGAAGCTCTGTGTCGAGCTGCGCCAGGAGCTGCGCGACGCCACCAGCGAGGCGCGCCGCAAGAAGCACGCGAAGCGCCTCAAGGTCCTCGAGGCCTTCCGTGAGTCGATCAACAAGCCCGAGTACATGGTGATGGAGGTGATCCCGGTGATTCCGCCGGACCTTCGCCCCCTCGTTCCCCTCGATGGCGGCCGTTTCGCGACGAGCGATCTCAACGATCTCTATCGCCGGGTGATCAACCGCAACAACCGCCTCAAGCGCCTCCAGGAGCTCAACGCTCCCGACGTCATCATACGTAACGAGAAGCGGATGCTGCAGGAGGCGGTGGACGCGCTCTTCGACAACGGCCGCCGCGGCCGGGTCATCACCGGCCCCAGCAAGCGACCGCTGAAGTCCCTCTCGGACATGCTCAAGGGCAAGACCGGCCGCTTCCGCCAGAATCTGCTCGGCAAGCGCGTCGATTATTCGGGCCGCTCGGTGATCGTGGTCGGGCCCGAGCTGCGTCTGCATCAATGTGGTTTGCCGAATCGCATGGCGCTCGAGCTCTTCAAGCCCTTCATCTATTCCAAGCTCGAGCAGCAGGGTTTCGTGACGACCATCAAGGCCGCGCGCAAGATGGTCGAGCACGAGCGACCCGAGGTCTGGGACATCCTGGCCGACGTGATTCGCGAGCATCCGATCCTGCTCAATCGCGCTCCCACCCTGCACCGCCTGGGTGTCCAGGCCTTCGAGCCCCTGCTGATCGAGGGGAAGGCGATCCAGCTGCACCCGCTCGTCTGCGCGGCCTTCAACGCCGACTTCGACGGCGATCAGATGGCCGTGCACGTGCCGCTCAGCGTCGAGGCGCAGATCGAGGCTCGGGTGCTCATGATGTCGACCAACAACATCCTGAGCCCCGCTACTGGTCGCCCGATCATCGGGCCCACCCAGGACATCGTGCTGGGCTGCTACTACATGACCCGTGAGCGCCCCGGCGTGTTTGGCGAGGGGGTTCGCTTCTCGAGCCCGGAAGAGGTGCGGGTCGCCTACGACGCCGGAGAGCTCCACATCCATGCGGCCATCAAGGTGCGCATGGAAGGCGAGATGATCGACACCACGACGGGCCGCATCCTGATGCGCGAGGTCATCCCCGCCGAGGTGCCCTTCGAAAACATCAATCAGGTGATGGACAAGAAGGCACTCGGTGAGCTCATCGATGTCGCGTATCGACGCCTGGGCACCAAATCGACGGTGCTGCTGGCCGACAGCCTGCGCACCCTGGGCTACGCGAATTCGACTCGCGCCGGCATGTCGATCTGCCTCAGCGACATGAAGATCCCGGAAGACAAGGCGCAATTCCTCGCCGAGGCGACCGCCGAGGTCTCCGAGATCAGTGAGCAATATCAAGATGGTCTGATCACCGACGGTGAGCGCTACAACAAGGTGATCGACATCTGGGCCCAGGCCACGGAGCGGATCACATCCCAGCTCATGGACGGCATCGCCCATGAGGTGTCGCACGACGCCGAGGGCAATGAAGTTCCGGCCCCGAGCTTCAATGCCATCTACATGATGGCGGATTCGGGTGCTCGTGG
This sequence comes from uncultured Myxococcales bacterium, assembly GCA_965371385.1. GTDB lineage: Bacteria > Myxococcota_A > UBA9160 > UBA9160 > UBA4427 > CBDUYG01. The sequence goes on from CBDUYG010000380.1 coordinate 3,994, forward strand.
ATCGGCGCAGCAGCTGCGGCAGCTGGCCGGGATGCGAGGCCTGATGGCGAAGCCGTCGGGCGCGATCATCGAGACCCCGATTACCTCGAACTTCCGCGAAGGCCTTTCGGTGTTGCAGTACTTCATCTCGACCCACGGTGCGCGCAAGGGTCTTGCGGATACGGCCCTCAAGACGGCCAACTCGGGGTACCTCACCCGACGCCTGGTCGACGTCTCCCAGGACGTCATCATCCGTTCGCTCGACTGCGG
>CBDUYG010000381.1:0-4242 GCA_965371385.1 uncultured Myxococcales bacterium
CCCGAGCTCATCGGAGCGCAGCGGATGTTCCCGCACGTATGCCATCGAGCCGCGGAGCATCTTGCGCGGCCAGGGCTCACGCCCCTCGAGAAGCGGGCGCAGACTACTCCCCTCGCGATCCAGCATCGGAGCCGCTCCAGCGAAGTCGAGCAGCGTCGGGTAGAGGTCGACGCTCGAGACGAGATCTCCCTTTACCTCGCCCTCGGGCAGATGCCCTGGCCAGCTGAAGATCATCGGCGTGCGAAAACCGAGCTCGTACATCGACTTCTTGCCCTTGGGACCGCCCAGAGCCAGGGTGGCGCCGGCGGGAACCTCGCCCGGGGGCTGATCCCAACCGTTGTCGGCCAGGAAGACGATCAACGTGTTCTCCCGCAGCCCTCTCGCCTCGAGGTGTTGCAGAAGTTCTCCCACGACCTCGTCGAAGCGTAGAATGTTGGCGTAGTACGCAACCGCGCCGGGAACGAGGCCCTTGCCTTCGAATGGCTCTCTGAAGCGCTCGGGGGCGTCGTGGGGATAGTGGGGGAGCATGGGGGCAAACCAGAGGAAGAAGGGACGATCCTGGTTGCGGTCGATGAAGTCGAACACGGGCTCCATCGTGGCACGCCCGATCGTGCCTCCCGCACCCCAGCCGCGCCCGCCCTGCCCGGATTCGTTCAAGCCTTCGCTGAAGCCGGCGATCTCGTAGCTCTTGTCGACGATCTTGCCGCCCTGGAAGCTCGCATAGCCATGCGCGCCGAGCAGACGCGGAAGGGTCGAGAAGTGCTCCAGCACGGTTTTCATGTCGATCGAGAGTCCGCGCCTGCCGAGCTGCAGACGCCTCAGGTTGAATTCGTAGGGATGCAGACCGGTGAGCAGGGACTGCAAGGAGGGGGCGCAGATCGAGGATGTCACGTAGCCGTTGGGGAAGACCGTGCCCTCGGCGGCCAGGCGATCGATCACGGGAGTCAGGACCTGGTCCGAGCCCATGAAGCCAAAGTCGGGATACCCCTGATCGTCGCTGATGATCATGACGATGTTGGGCGGCGTCTGCGCTGCGGGAGGGCCACACGAAATCGAGAGCAGGCAGATCAGGGCGGCAAGCCCGGCCAGTAGGCGCCGCGGGCGCCCGGCGAGCAGCCGGGCCGGTGATCGTCCGTGCTCTCGCGACCTGCTGATCATCCTTCTCTCCCCTCCGCCGCTCCTGGCTCAGTTGATTTCGAGCGATAGTAGGGCTCGGGAGCCCACTCCTTCAGGATCACAAAGACCCTGTACACCTCCGGACCCGGATCCCCGAAGCTGAAGGGCAGCGGACCCCAGACCGATGCGTGATACCCGGCCGAGCGTAGGCGGGACATGATCGCGATCCAGCCCGATTTGGGAACCTCTTCGACCTCGATCAAGTGAGCGTATCCCCGCGGCAGGCGGTAGACGTTGCTGTTGTTGCCCGCCATCACGATCCGATCGCCGAGCCGGAGCCTCGATTCCCCGATCTTCAGCCGCTCCACTCCCGCGAGCTCCATATAGCGCTGGAAGCCCCAGCTCCCCTGAAAGTAGAGCCGGGCCCCCTCCCTCTCGAGGGGCGCCGAGAGCCTGTGGGCGGCCGTTCTTGCCGAGCCCGCAAGCTGCGCATCCGCGACCGCGACGACCCCCGCGACCGCGAAGCCGACGGCCACGATCGGCAGCTGGATTCGGGTGGACAGCCCTCCGCGCCGCTCGACGGCCCGGGCGATCAGGATTCCGAGCGCGGGGATCACGGGCAGGATCGAGCGTCCGTTGGCGGTCCAGTTCGTGAACGCAGCGAAGACGAATACACCCAGCACCCAGAGCAGGAGCAGCACGGACTCGGGATCCCTTCGAGCGTGGCAATCCGCCCCGGCAAGGAAGAGGACGTGGATCCCGGCCGCTGCGAAGAGGAACTCTTGAAGCTCGATGTCGAGTCCCCAGCTCGCCTGGGCGAAGAGGTACGCCACTCCGAGGGCAAGCACGGCGATACAGGAAACGACGAGCGTGAGCGCTCTTCTCGGCCACACGAAGGGGATCCAGAGAATACTCCCCAGCGTGCAGCCCCCCAGGAAGAACAGGCCGATGGCCGACTGCCGAAGGAAGGGCGGCGTCGCGACGATGTCCGGTTCGTTCGCGTATCCCATCATGTCGAGAAGCGGGTCGAAGCCGTAGAGCCCTCGGGTGTAGAGGTCGTAGGCGCCGACCATCACGCACGCCACGGCGATGCTCCAGAGCCAGGGGCCCGCGCGGCGTTCGCGCCGGCTCGCGTAGGCGATCAGCAAGGGAATCAGCGCCAGACCGAAATACTTGGTCAAGGCACAGAGCCCCATGAGAACGCCCGCCAGAACGAAGTCGCGGGTCCGCTGGCCCTCGAGACCCCGCATGAAGATGGCGATAGCCCAGACCCAGAGAGCGAGCATCGAAACGTCCGACATCAGCGATGTGGCCGAGACGAGAAATGCAGGCGTTGCGAGGGCGATGAGGGCTGCCAGGCGAGCCTCCCGGCACAGGTGGAGGGCCAGCTGATGAATCCCCAGGGCCAGGGCCAGGGCGGGCAGGATCATCCCGAGATGCAGCGAGATCTCGGACCACCCCCCGACCGCCGCCACGAGCGCGATGTAGTAGCTCGCCAGGGGCGGGTTCTTGGTGACCGCCCAGATGGGCTCGACAACACCATACCAGTTCACGTCGAAGCCGAAGAAATCGGCCGGATCGACGCTCACCTGCTCCGCCGTCCACAGGAAGAGGGGATCGTCGATGTGGAAGGCCTTCCCGACGAAGGGAAGCAGAATTCCCACGGTCACGAGGGAGATCCAGAGTCGATCGTTTCGGCGCGAAGACGTCATGAGTCGGGCCCATCATAGCCGCTCTCCTGCAGCGACCGTTGCGCGGGCCACGGCCCGCGCTGAAGGATGGGCCGGACACGAGGATCGCGATAGCATGAGATCATGTCGACGACCCCGACGGCGCTTCGACGCTGGACTCCTCGCCTGCTCGCCCTGCTCGTGATCGCGGCCGTCTCCGTCGGCCTTCGCCTCACCATTCTGGCGCCGGATCCGCTGCTCGTCCAGGTCGCCCTCGCTGACCGCGGGCGGGTGGAAGCGACCGTCACCAACTCCAAGGCCGGCACCCTGCGGACACGCTTGCGCTCCCGGATGTCGGCCGAGACCGGGGGTCGGGTGATTCGCATCCTGCATCGGGAGGGGGACCGGGTGGAGCAGGGAGCGCTCTTGATCCAGCTCAACGACGAGCCCCACGTCGCCCAGCTCGAGCTCGCCACCGCGGCCCTGCGCGCGGCCGAGGCGCGGAACACCGAAGCCTGCCTGAATCGGGACCTCGCCGGCCGCGAGTCGCAAAGAGGCCGCGAGCTGGCAAAGAACAACGTCGTGTCGGCGGATCAGATCGATCGCCTGGACGTCACCTACAGCGCCGCGAAGCTGGCCTGTGACGCCAGCTCGGCCGAGGTCGAACGCAGCCAGGCGAGCCTGCGCGCCGCCGAGGCCGAGCTCGACAAGGTCTACATCCGGGCGCCCTTCGCCGGGGTCGTGGCCGAGATCAATACGGAGGTCGGGGAGTGGGTGACCCCCTCGCCTCCCCTGCTCACCTCGCCCGCGGTGGTCGACATCCTCGCGCCCGAGTCCATCTACGTGAGCGCCCCGATGGACGAGGTCGACTCGAGCCGCATTCGCGAGGATCAGCTGGTCAAGATCACGGTCGATTCGCAGCCCGGGCAGATCTTCGCCGGGCAGGTTGCGCGCGTCGCTCCCTACGTGCTCGACATCGAGGCGCAGAATCGCACGGTCGAGGTCGAGGTCGAGTTCACCGGGGACAGGATCCCCGACTCCCTGCTGGCCGGCACCTCCGCCGACATCGAAGTGATCCTCGACCAGCGCAACGACGTGATTCGCATTCCCACCGCGGCCCTGCTCGAAGGCGGCCGGGTCCTGGTGCTGCGCAACGGCATCCTCGAGGAGGTCGAGCTCGAGGTCGGGCTCCGGAACTGGGACTTTGCCGAGGTGATCTCGGGGCTCGCCGAGGGCGACCGCGTCGTGACGAGTCTCGATCGCAAGGAGGTCGAGGCAGGCGCAAAGGCCCGCGTCGCGAACGAAGCCGGGAGCGGAGCCGGCCGGGGCTCATGATTCGTCTGGAGGGGATCTGGAAGACCTACATCATGGGCGACCAGCGGCTCGACGCCCTTCACGACGTCTCGGAGGAGATCGAAGCCGGAGAGAACATCGCCCTCATGGGTCCCTCGGGCTC
>CBDUYG010000382.1:0-4239 GCA_965371385.1 uncultured Myxococcales bacterium
GCGTTGGTCTTCGCGGCCGATCCAGAGCAGGGAATTCGGCGTGACGAGCGGCGCGTCGGCGAAGCCCTCGGGCGGATGCTCGAAGAAGCCCCGGCCTGCCCGGGTGAGCTTGCCGACGACGGGGCCGGCATAGCTGTCCACCAGGAAGGCAGCGGATCGACCGGTCGTGTGTTGGCCGGGTAACGGCTCCCGCTCGAGCAGCACCGCGGAGCCGTACTGCTGCAGCTCGTACGCGGCAGACGCGCCGGCTATTCCAGCGCCGATGACTATGAAATCAAAGTTGGCCAATCCTCTTTCTCCGCTTGCCCGCCGCTCAATCTTCCAGCGGCTGCCCGACGAAGGGCCAGAGCTTGCTGGTGTCGGCTCTCTCGAGCGGGATCTTCAGCATGTCGCCCGGCAATGCGCCCAGGTCACCCGCGTAAAGGACTTGCTTGCTGATCGGTGCGAACCCCGCGTGGAAATGCTGCGTCGACTTTACGACCAGTATGTGTTTGCGCTCGGGATCGATGCCGACCGCGGAGAAGATCGACGGAGCGAATCCCTGGCCGCGTCGGGTCGTGATCACGATGTCGATGCCCTTCTCGGGAGTCATGTCGGGTGCGTCGTTCGCCTCTCCCGTGCCCGTGCCATGCACCTTGATCCCGGCAGATGCGCCGAGCGGCACGTCCACTCCACCGAGCGAGTTGGAGAGCTCCTCGCAGAGCCCCACGACCGAGACGTCGAGATCGACGGGATCACCCGAGCTCGGCCCGAGCTTCCCACCGACTCGAAGCGACAGGCGCGCGCCCACGCCGGCATCCTGACAGATCGCCACCGATACCGGATCCCACAAGGGACCGATTGCGGCGTTCTCGATTCCGCGGGAGAGCATCTGGGCCAGAAAGAAGGTCGAATCGTTCGGGGCCCCGCCACCCGAATTGTCCCCCGTGTCCGCGATCGTGATGGGGCCGTCCGAAGCAGTCGTGGCCTGGTCCAGGCATTCGGCGATCGTCTGTGTGGGAACGTGAACTTCGTCTCGCATGGAGAAGAACTTGCGACCCATCTGCTCCGCCAACTCATCGCCGAGGGCCGCATCGTCATCGGTCACGACGACCATGTTGGAGCCCATGTCCGGAACGTCTCCGTAGGGAAACCCGTGTCCGAGCCAGGCATTGAGTACTCCATCGCGTTCTTCCAGGGCCGTCAGCTCGTCTACGAAGCTGCGGAGTGGCTTGCGAGTCGTCGGGAAGAGCCCCGTCATCCGACACTTGAACCTCGACATGACGGGATGCACGACGCCTTCCGCCGTGTCCGCCAGGATGTCGAAGAGCTCGAGCATTCGCTTCATCATGTCGACATGGGGATACTCCTTGTACCCAACCAACACCGTCGCCTGTTCGAGCATCTCGTCCGTGAGGTGACAGTGCAGATCGAGCTCCGCACCGATGGGAACGCCCGGCTCCACGAGCTCACGCACGCGCCGGAGGAGATCTCCTTCGCAGTCGTCGTAGCCCTCGGCCACCATGGCCCCATGAAGCATCAGGAGCACGCCGTCCACCGGCATCGCCGCCTCCAGATCCGCCAGCAGCTCGTCGCGAAGCTCTTCGAAGACGGCGCGCGGCGTCACGCCGGCGGGCTGGGCAAAGGCGAAGAGACCCTCGGCGACCTCCCAGCCACGCTTCTCTGCGCGCTCGCCGATGAGCGAGCGCGCAACCTCGAGCATGTGCGGATCTTCGCCCCGAGGATCCGAACGCCGCACGAGCAGCATGTCCCGCCACACATTGAGCCCGGTTGGAATCGGCGAGAAGGTGTTGGTCTCGGTGGACAACATCGCCATGAACATGCGCTTCACGAACTCATCCTCCGTCGTCACGCTACGGCAGGCTTCGCCGCGCGCTCGCTCCACATGGGGTTCGGACTTCTGAGGCGGCATTCGAGACCATGAATCGCTCGGCTCCGTGACTGTCGGTATTTCGAGCGTACACGCCGCACCCTCCTGCCGCATCTCGCCCGACCGGGACCGTGATCCATCGCCGTGAGCAGGGGAGAGCCCCCCTCGCCTTCAGTCGTATCGAACTCGGAATATATTGATTTCGAAGTAAATGTATGGGAACCTGTGGATCCATGGCAGCACGAGCGAACCTAGACCAGACCGCCCACTCCCGCGCCCTGATGCGGATCATCCACGGGGTGACCGCAGGGAACGCCGGGCGAGCGACCATGGATCTGACCGTTCGCGAGCGCCTGGTCGTCCAGCGCCTGGGTCTGGAAGGCGACCGGCCCATCGCCGCCCTGGGACAGGCCCTGGGGATCACCGCCTCGTCGATGACGAGCCTCGCCGACCGGCTGGAGCAGAAGGGCCACCTGCGCCGGGTCGCTCATGCCACTGATCGCCGCGCGACGCTGCTGAGCCTCACGCGCAAGGGTCGGGCGGCTTTCGGGCGGGAGCTGGACTTCTACGAGTCCCTCATCGACCAGACACTCGCGCCGCTCGGAGACCCGGCCATTTCCCAGGTGTTGCACGCGCTCTCGATGCTCGATGCATCCGATGCGGAGGATACTGCGGCATGATTCACGGCATACACCACGCGGCCATCTCGACGCCCGATCTCGAGCGAGCCCTCGGCTTCTACCGCGACCTGCTTGGCGCCGAGGTCGTGACCGACTTCGAGTGGCCCGTCGGCCTGGACGTGGCCGATTGCATCGTCGGTCTCCAGGGTTCGTCGGCACGCGCGGTGATGCTCCGCCTCGGGAACGCGATGATCGAGCTCTTCGAGTTCCACTCGCCCACTCCCCTGGCCGGCGATCCCGCGCGTCCTGTGTGCAACCACGGCATCACCCACATCTGTCTCGACGTCACTGACATCGATGCCGAGTACGAGCGGCTTCGCGAGGCCGGGATGCGTTTCAACTGCCCGCCCCAGGATCTGGGCGCCGTGCGCAGTACCTACGGACGCGATCCGGACGGTAATGTGATCGAACTCCAGGAGGTGACGGATCAGGCCAGCCCCGTGGCGCTCTCTCCTTCTCGTTCAACCTCAACCACAACGTCTTGACGATGAGGTCAATGCCATGACGAACCAGAAGCTGGGCCAGGTGGCCGACCGCGTGCTCTTCGAGAACGACCGGGTCCGCATTTGGGAGATGATACTCGAGCCGGGCGAGTCGTCGGACTTCCATGAGCACACGCTCGACTATCTGCTCTGCATCATCGAAGGCGAGAGCGTCGATGCGGATTTCGAGGGTGGTCGGTCCATTCAGCTCCCGGTGCAGCCCGGGACGACGATCTTCGTGCCCAAGGGCAATAGCGAGACCGCGGTGAACCGAAGCGGCGTCCGATACCGCGAGATCCTGATCGAGCTGAAGGAAGGCTGAGGGAAGGCTGAGGGAAGGCTGAAGGAAGACTGAAGAAGGGCCAAGGAAAGGCAGATTGTTATTCAAGCCTGAGACGGCCCGAGTTGAAGCCGAGTCGAGGTGGCCCGAGGAGGAGAGGATGTCAGTCGATTCGAGTCGGGTCGTGTTCGTCACCGGAGGAAGCGGCTACGTGGGCCGCAACATCCTGCGTGGACTGATCGACGCTGGGCATCGGGTTCGCGCTCTCGCGCGGAGCGACGCCTCGGCCGAAGTCGTCGCAAAGCTCGGCGCCGAGCCGGTTTCGGGCGATCTGTCGAACATCGAGGCCCTGCGGACAGGCATGTCGGGTGCGAGCTGGCTGATCCACGCGGCGGCCGATACCGACCACGGAATGGCGACCTTGGCTCAGGAGATGGCCAACCTCGAAGGGACACGCAATGTATATGCCGCAGCGAAGGAGGCGGGAGTGCAGCGCGCGCTTCACCTCAGCTCCGAGGCCGTCCTGCTGAGCGGAGAGCCACTGAGGAATGCGGACGAGACGACTCCGATGCCCGACCGGCCCGCCGGTGGTTACTCGAAGACGAAGGCCGAGTCCGAGCGCATCGCACTGGCGCACGGGTGTGATGGCCTCGATGTCGTCGTCCTGCGTCCGCGCTTCGTATGGGGGCGAGACGACACGACTGCCTTGCCGCAGCTCATCGACGCGGCCCGCACGGGAAAGCTCTCGTGGATCGGCGGTGGTCACTACCGGATGTCGACGACCCACATCGCGAACGCGGTGCACGGCGTGATGCTCGCTCTGGAGCACGGACGTGGCGGAGAGGTCTACTTCGTCTCGGATGGAGAGCCGGTCGAGTTTCGCGACTTCATCACGAAGCTGCTCGCCACCCGGGGCGTCGAGGCACC
>CBDUYG010000383.1:0-4234 GCA_965371385.1 uncultured Myxococcales bacterium
GTGATGTCCACCTCCATGATGATCGCCTCGACGAGCACCTGGGGCCGCGGGATGTCGAGCATCTCGATTACCTGGGCGAGGGTCTCGTAGGCCTCCTTACTGGCCTGGATCACCAGGGAGTTGGTCGCCGGATCGGCGCTCAGGTTGATCTGCCCCTCGGCCAGTGGCGTCACGATGGACCGCAGAGCCTGGGCGGTTCCGACTTTTCCCGTCGTGCCGCCCGCTCTTCCGCCCCCGCGTCCGGCACCGGAGATCAGCCCCGTGAGCGTCTTCGACATCTCCTCGGAATCGGCGTGCTTGAGGTAGTAGACGTGGATCTTGCCGCCGCCGACGACCGGCACGTCGAGCTTGCGGATGAGGGAACGGATATCGCCGATCTGCGAGCGCGAGGCCAGGATCAGCAGGGAGTTGGTGCGGCTCTCCGTGATGATCCGCACCTCTCCGCGCTTGACCGCGTTGAGGCTCGTCGATGCCGTCTTGGCCTTGCTGGTGCTCGAGCGCCGCGAGCTTCTCGCCCGGCGGGCGGAGGCCGCCGTCGACTTGCCGCCCGAGGCGGATCCCCCGTAGATGTCGGTGATCTGCTTGCCGAGGGTGGCGGCGTCGGCATAGAGAATCTTGATGACGGCCAGCTCTTCCTTGTGGGTCTCGACGTCGAGGGCGTCGAGGATGCCGAGCAGCCGGCGAATGTTCGCCTTGGTATCCGTCAGGATGATCGTGTTCGTGGCGGAGTAGACCACCATCGACGCCTCCTTCGAGACCAGGGGCTTGATCGTATTCGTGATGGCGTCGGCATCGATGTAGTAGAGCGGGATCAGGCGGGTCACGAACTGGTCGCGATTGGCGCTCTCGCGATTGTCGCGAATGGTCTCGATGTTCGACTCCTTGGCGTCGCGCACCGGGATGATCTTCAGCACGTCGGCCGGACCCGGGACTGCCGTGAAGCCCTTCACCTTGAGCACCGATTCGAAGACCGCCCAGGCCTCGTCGACGCTGACCGGCTCGGGAGAGATGATCGTGACCTTGCCTCGCACGCGGTCGTCGTAGATGAAGTTCTTGCCCGTGAGCTTGGCGATGGAATCGATGATCGCCGTGATTTCGACATCGTCGAAGTCGATGCGGACCTTCCCCTCCCCGTCGCGGGCGAGCTGTGCCGCCCCATCGAGGGAATCCTGGGCATGGGTGACGACCGGAGCCAGGGCCAGGGCCCAGGCCAGGTAGAATGCGACCATGAGTCGGGGTTTCATGTTCTGATTCTTCCTCGACGACGCCCGCGCGAACGGGTCGATCGATTGCGCTTCCAGAGTCATTTGAGCCTGTCCGCGGGGACGTTGATGATCCTGCAGTCCGCGCCCTGACAGAATTCGACTTCGATATCGTCACCGCTCGCCAGCAGCGCCTGGAAGTCCATCGCCTGGTCCGGGGATGTGATCGGTTCGCCATTGATCTTTCGGATGTCACCGGCTTCGAAACCGAGCTCGTCCAGGATGCTGCCCGGTTCGATCTGACTGAGGTTGACGCCATTCATGGCGCCCCCCTCGTCGTAGGACGGAAGGATCCGCGCACTCGACAGCAGCTCCTGAGCCCTACGCGCCATTTGAACCGGTTCGTCGTGCGTCTCTGCGGCGGAGCCCTGGTTTTCGTGACGCGGGCGCGTGACGCCCGCCAGGTCCCGAGCCGTGCGGGTTCGACGCGACGAGGTTCTGCGCGCACGCGGCGTACGTGAGGTTCGTCGCCGGGAGCGCGCGTTGCTCTTGTTATTCTTGAGCGCAGCAGAGACGTCCGGCGTTCCTCCGCCGCCGAGATGCTTCTTCTCCTCGAGGACGAGCTCCTCGCGTTTGCCGCCATTCTGGAGGATGACCCGGCGCGGCTCGATCGCGAGAACGATGACGGACTCGTGCTCCTTGATGTGGTCTCCGACCTGAACCACCTCGTGCTTGTGCGCCCGGGTGTTCTGGATCACCGCGGTGGAGAGGCGCATGGGCTCAGCCGCCATCGTGCCGAGGAGCTTGAGGGGTAGCCGGGTCTCCACCAGCGGCGTCTGGACCGGGGGCGGTGGCGGCGGCGCAGTGGGTATCGGCCGGGCCGGTGCTTTCGCGACCTCGGCGCCGAAGAGGTTCCGGTCGAGGATCACTTTTCGCTCGTCCCAGGTGTGCTGCTCGATCCCCTCGACCCTTTCCTCGTAGATCCCGCTGGTGTAGTCAGGCGCCAGCTGATCCTCGATGATGCGATTCACCACACCGGCCACGAGAAAGCAGCAGAGGACGAATGTGACCACGTTGGCGGCTCGGATTCCGAGTTGACCCATAGAGGGACCGACTTCCTTTGACCCTGAATGACCATATCTGACGCTGGCTGGCCCCGGCTGACCCTGGCGACTCCAACGAGCTGACTCTGCGTCCGCATCACCCCAGGCACGGATGGCCGATCACCTGCCTCGAGTGCCCATTTGAGCGAGGCGCAGGGTCGAACGAGTATAGCCACCGATCTCCGCGCCTCAATTCAAAACCTCGGGATTCCGGGGGCTTATGTATAGCTCCTTCGTCCGCGAGTATCTCTATCGGCCGGCGGTCCAACGATCTTGTGGACCCCGTTCAGGGGGGTTGCGTTCTCCCTTCATGCCCATTCTGGGCTGTAGGGCTTTCGACGCATGTCGAATTTTTCCAGGCGACCGCCAACCCGCTCTGCCCGGCAAGGGTTTTCTCTGGTCGCACCATTGACATCCCGGCCCCCGGCTCCAGCTTTCGCGGCCACTTCCTGCTGCAAGCGGGCAGGGCAACAGGTTTTTCGGAGGAAGGGCTAGGCAATGGCAGACTCAGGCAAGGTGATCGGGATCGACCTCGGAACCACGAATTCCGTCGTGGCGGTAATGGAGGGCGGTCAACCCACCGTCATCGCGAACGAAGAAGGGGGCCGCACGACTCCCTCGGTCGTCGGCTTCACCGACGAGGGCGAGCGCCTGGTCGGCGCCATCGCCAAGCGTCAGGCCGTCACGAACCCGACTCGCACCGTCTACTCCATCAAGCGATTCATGGGCCGTCGCATCAGCGAGATTCCGGAAGAGATCTCCCTCGTCCCCTACGAGGTCGTCGAGGGCAAGGACGGGACGGCGGCGGTCAAGATCGACGATGCGACCTACGCGCCGCCCGAGATCTCGGCGATGATCCTCTCCAAGCTCAAGGCCGCGGCCGAGAGCTACCTCGGAAGCGAGGTTTCTGGCGCCGTCGTCACGGTTCCTGCCTACTTCAACGACGCCCAACGGCAGGCCACGAAGGACGCAGGCAAAATCGCGGGCCTCGACGTCAAGCGCATCATCAACGAGCCCACCGCGGCGGCGCTGGCCTACGGGCTCGACAAGCAGGAGGACGAGAAGATCGCCGTATTCGACTTTGGTGGCGGAACCTTCGACATCTCGATCCTCGAGGTCGGAGAGAACGTCGTCGAGGTCAAGGCGACCAACGGGGATACCCATCTCGGTGGTGACAACCTCGATCAGCGCCTGATCGAGTACCTGGCCGCCGAGTTCAAGAAGGACAACGGCCTCGACCTGACGAACGACCCGATGGCCGTTCAGCGCCTGCGCGAGGCCGCAGAGAAGGCGAAGGTCGAGCTCTCGACCGCTCAGTCCACCGACATCAATCTTCCCTACATCACGGCCGACCAGACGGGCCCGAAGCACCTCACGATGAAGCTGACCCGACCCAAGTTCGAGCAGCTCGTCGAGGATCTGATCGAGCGCACCCTCGAGCCCTGCAGGAAGGCGATGGCGGATGCGGGGTACAAGCCCGCCGATATCGATGAGGTCGTCCTGGTCGGCGGTTCGACGCGAATGCCCCTGGTCCAGGCCAAGGTCAAGGAACTCTTCGCCAGGGAGCCCAACCAGACGGTGAACCCGGATGAGGTCGTGGCGATCGGAGCGGCGGTCCAAGGTGGCGTGCTGGCGGGTGACGTCAAGGACGTGCTGCTACTGGACGTGACTCCGCTCTCCCTCGGAATCGAGACTCTCGGCAGCGTCATGACGAAGCTGACCGAGCGAAATACGACGATTCCGACCCGGGCCCAGCAGACCTTCTCCACGGCGTCGGACAACCAGGCCCAGGTGGAGATCCGCGTCCTCCAGGGCGAGCGCGAGATGGCGAACGACAATCGCGAGATCGGCCGCTTCATCCTGGATGGGCTGCCCCCGGCACAGCGCGGCGTCCCGCAGATCGAGGTCACCTTCGACATCGCTGCCAAC
>CBDUYG010000384.1:0-4221 GCA_965371385.1 uncultured Myxococcales bacterium
TCGAGCCCATCCTCGACGCTCTTGCCCTCGCAGTATCGCATCACCCGCTTGGTGCCCTGGACCGCGAGAGGAGAGTTTTCCGCCATCCGCTGGGCGATCTCCTGCGCGGCCTTCACGGTTGCGTCCGCATCGAGGTGGATGGAGTTGGCGAGCCCGATCTCGAGGGCGCGGTCGGCGTCGAAATCGTCTCCCGTGAGGGCGAGCTCGGCCGCGATTCCCCGGCCGACGATCCCCGGCAGACGCTGAAGGGTTCCGACGTCCGCCACCATGGCGATTCGCGTTTCGCGGATCGAGAAGATCGAATCCGCCGAAGCAAGTCTCACATCCGCGGCGGTGATGAGATCGATTCCTCCGCCCAGGCAGTAGCCGTGCACCGCCGCAACGACGGGCTTGCGGCAGTCGGCAACGCTGGTGATGGACCGCTGGAGTCGTTGGATTTCGTCCAGCAGCTGGAGTCGCTTCGCGACCTCGGATCTCTCTTCTCCTTCGCTCCCGCCGGCTCCGCCCGCGATCGTCCCGCCCATCTGCTTCAGATCGAGGCCCGTGGTGAAGTGGGGGCCGCGAGCTGCGAGCACGACGACTCGCACACTCTCGTCCTCCGAGAGCGCCCGCATCGCCTGGGGGAGTTCCTCCCAGAACGCGGTTCCCATGGCGTTGCGACGCTCGGGGTTGTCGAGCCATAGAGTCGCGACTCCGCCACTCTGCTCCAGGTCGAAAACTGTGTAGGGCATTTCGATTTTCCTCATGCTGGTGTGGGCTATCTGGTGAATCCCGGGCCGGGCCGCAGCGCGATCGAGGCCTCCCTCGTGCTCCGAGCGTGGCCTGCACGGCGGCCCTTGCGTCGTCTACGGCAGACTCGATCTCCAGGTGCTCACGCGTAGTCGATGACGGTGCGGATCACCGTGCCTTCCTTCATCGCATCGAAGGCCGAGTTCACCTCGTCCAGCTTGATGCGCCGGGTGATCATGCCCTCGAGGTCGAGCTTGCCGGCCTTCCACAGTCTCAGGAGCTTGGGCATGAAGACACGTACGTTGGAGCTCCCGTACATCGAGCCGCGCAGGATCTTGTCCCCGAAGAAGAGTTCGAAGGCGTTGAACTGGATGTTCTGATCCAGGCGCCCCACTCCGACCACTACCGCCGTGCCACCGCGCCGGGCCGCGTCGTAGGTGGCCCGGATCGTCGTGGGGTTGCCAATGCACTCGAGTGCATAGTCGAAGCCCTCGCCCCCGGTGATCTCGGCCTTCATCTGATCGAAGGCGTCCGGGGTGCAGACGTGAGTGGCACCGAAGGCCTTGGCGTGCTCGAGCTTGCTCTCGAGCATGTCCACCGCCAGGATCTCGGCCGCACCGGCGATACGCGCTCCCTGGATCGCGCTGATCCCCACTCCGCCACAGCCCATCACCACCACCGAGCTTCCCGGGGTGACCCCCGCGGTGTTGATCGCCGCACCGACACCGGTCGTGACCCCGCAGCCGATCAGCGAGACGATGTCGAGAGGGATGTCGTTCTCGACCTTGATCAGGCAGTTGTGGCTGACGATGAGCTCCTCGGAGAAAGTGCCGAGGCCGGTGAAGCCGCTGATGGGATCGCCGCCGAGGACGAAGTTCCGGGAGGTCGCAACGGCCATCGATTCAGCACAGAGATAGGACTGGCCGCGTAGGCAGGGGGCGCAATTGCGGCACGCGGGCACGAAGCTCAGGATCACGTGATCGCCCGGCGCGATGTCCGTCACTCCCGCGCCGACCTGCTGGACGATTCCGGCGCCTTCGTGGCCGAGCACCACCGGGAAACCGGTCGGAATCGTGCCGTTCTGGGCCGAGAGATCAGAGTGGCAGACACCGCTCGATACGAGCTTGACGTGGACGTCGGCCGGACCCAGGTCTCCGAGGGAGATGTCGTCATGGATTTCGAGTGGTTCGTTGAGTGCAGGTAGGAGAGCGGCCTTCAATGTTCTTCCTCCGAACGGGGGCGAAGTCTCGCGTCTCGGATCCACGGGGATCGGAGCCGGCGCAGCTTCGCGTTGATCCTCGTCGTCGATGTTCTCGCTGGCGCCCCGACCTCGAGGCCCCTCGCCAATGAACCGTGGATCGGTCGAGAGTATCAGCGCTCGCCTGCCTTCGCCGCGCTGTGGGCCCCGGCTTCCGAGCGCGGCGGCGGGCTCCAAGCGAGACAGAAAACGAGTCACTTTGGCGCGAAACGGGCGGGAATTGGGCGGGGGGAAGGAGTCGAGTTCGGATCATCTCCGGCCGTTGTCGCTCGGCCGTTGCGATCCGACGGAAACGAGCCGATTCTAATCCTCCCCTTTCGGTGCCACGATTCGGTGCCACAATCGGTGCCGCGATTCGGTGCCGCAATCCAGATCGAAGCGAGGCGGAGCCAGGACCATGACGATCGAAGACACACTGCAAGCGGCCCTCGACGACACCCGATTGATTCGGATCGAGCGCGAGGAATTCGAGGACGGCCTTTCGGAGCTGGATGGCTACGTGACGGGAGTGGGGGAAGAGTTGCTCTGCATGGGGATCGTCGACGACCGGGTGCGTCTGGGAGGCTTCGAGATCCTGTGGACCGGGTCGATCTCGAGCGTCGACGCGCCCGGACCCCACGCGGAATTCTACGAGGCCGCCCTGCGAATGCGCGGAGAGTCGATGGCCGTTCCGCCGCCGATCGAGTTGACCTCGATTCGCAGCGCGCTCGAGTCGGTCGCGAAGATCTCGCCCCTGGTCGTCGTTCACCGGGAGGTCGAAGAGCCCGATGTCTGCGAGATCGGCCAGCTGCACGAATGCCGGGACGAGACCTTCGTCCTGCGCGAGATCGATCCGGACGCGAAGTGGATCGAAGAGGTCGCGGAGTACCGCTACGACGAGGTCACCCGAATCGGGTTCAGCGGGGACTACGAAGGCGCCCTTGCGCTCGTTGCCGGCCTGGTGGAGTAGCGCGGATCAATCGCGGACTGCGATCGGGGCGCCGGGAGGGAGATGAACCGTCTCGCTGACCGCCTCGATTTCGTCATCGACCGGAAGCGCACATCCATCGCAACCTTCGGCCGTGCCGCCGACTACTCGGCGTTCTCCGGCGTAAATGTCACGTTCATGTGCAAGCACGTTCGCACCAGGGCCGAAGGCTGGAACACCGGCCCGCCGTCGCTGAACTCCATGTCGGGAAGCCGACGCAACAGCTCGCTGAACGCCACCCTCATCTCCATGCGCGCGAGATTCGCGCCCATGCAGAAGTGGTTGCCCATCCCGAATGCGAGGTGGTGGGGGTTGCGATCGATGTCGAAGACATCGGGGTTCTCGAACTCCCTGGGGTCACGGTTCGCCGAGGAATAGACCATCAGCACACTCTGGCCCTTCTTGATCGACTTGCCGCGCAGCTCCGTATCCTCGGTCGCAGTGCGGCCGAAGGTGCGAATGGGCGTGACCCAGCGAAGCATCTCCTCGACCGCCTGGGGAATCAGTGAGGGGTCGGCGATCAGGCGATCCCGGGCCTCGGGATTCTCGATGAGGCACTGCATGCCCCCCGAGATGCCGTTGCGCGTCGTCTCGTTGCCGGCGACCAGCAGGAGCACCATGAACATCAAGAGCTCTTCGTCGGCCACGACCTCCGGCCTCATCTCCGTGCTCATCTGACCGAACTGGGTGAGTCCCTGGGCGAGGAGCCCCTCCTCGTTGGCGCCCGCGAGGATGCTCGCAAGATCGTCCTGGGGATTCTTCCGACGATCCTCGAGGATCTCCATGATATAGGCTTGATATTCGATGAACGCCTTCGCCGCGGCGGCCATCACCTCCGGATTGTCGAAGTTACCGTCTCCGGCGATCATCGCGTCCGACCACTGATGGAAACGCTCCCGGTCCTCCTTGCGAATGCCGATCATCTCGGCGATCAGCAGCAGGGGCATCGGGACCGCGATGTCATCGACGAAGTCGCAGCTCCCCTTGTCCGCGATGGCGTCGAGGGTCTCGGTCGTGAGCTGGTTGAAGACCAGCTCGAGCTTCTTCACCATGCGAGGCGTGAACCCTCGATTGATGAGGCCGCGCAGCTTGGTGTGACGGGGCTCGTCCTCGTCGATGAGGCCCAACTTCACCGGACTTCCGGGGCGAACGCCCTGCCCCGAACAGAAGAGTTGATTGTTCTTCGAGACGTAGCCGACGTCCGCGAAGCGGGTCACGATCCAGGCGTTGCTCTTCTCCGACCAGTACACCGGCTCGTTCTCCAGGA
>CBDUYG010000385.1:0-4216 GCA_965371385.1 uncultured Myxococcales bacterium
CGATCGCGGACATCGCGAACTGGTGCTGGGCCCGTACCCACAAATGGTCCGGGGTCTCGGTGGAGGGGCTGGAGGGACTGGACCGCTGGCTCCACGCGATCCGAGAGCGCCCCGGTGCCGAACGCGGCATCGAGGTGCCGATCAAACTCCCGAACCTGGTCGAGGATACGGACGGGAAGGGGGCGGAGGAGTTCGCGAAGAACGCGCGCACGATCCTGCAGCGTTGATGCGAGGGCCGGTGCGGTGCGGGGCGACGTGGGTGCGAGTCGGGGCTGGTCGGTTGCTCCGGAAGCTCGCCGTCGCACCGAGCGACCCGAAAATGTGTTTGTACGTGGGCGAACGTCTGGGACAGGACAACGGGTCGCGGGGATGATTCGAGTCTGGATTCCCGAGAGTCTGAGGCGTTACTCCGACAGCGAAGAGTGGCTCCATGCGGAGGGAGGGTCGGTGAGGGACTTGCTGGTGGATCTCGTCTCCGGGCACCCGGAGTTGGGGACTCGCGTCCTCGATTCGAATCAGGCGCTCCATCCCCACCTCGTCGTGATCGTGAACGACGAAGTGCTGCCGCGCGAGGATTGCTTCGATCAGCCGATCCGCGCTGGAGACGAGGTGCGGATCTTCATCGCCGCTTCGGGTGGCTGATGCTCGCAAGGGCGCAGGGGAGGCGTACGAGGTCGTGGCGTGGGGCTCTGCTGGGGTTGTCCACGAGACCCTGGCGAGGTCCTGCCGGAGGCCACTGGTTCAGCATGATTCAAGTGTCGAGATCGGTCGTCTCGAGCAGCTGGTCGAAGGTCGCGAGCACACGGGTGCGGAGCTCGGAGAAGAACTCGGGAGAGTTGAAGTAGGGCAGATCGATCGGCGTGTCGGGATCGTGGGCGCGGGCGGGGAGGCTGTAGTCCGACTCCTGGAATCCCTGTCGCCGCTCGAGGCGATAGCCCCGCAGATAGGTGCGCAGCAGGGCCTCCCGTAGATCGTCGACGGCGATCTCGAGGCCCGTCACGTCCCGGATCAGCCGGGTCACGGGCTCATCTCCGAGGCCCGCAAATTTGCATATCCCGAGGATGTCGTCGCGCATGATGCTGAGACCCCGGGTGACGCTCGTGATTGCATCGGCCCAGTAGTCGACACTGGTCTCGCGCTCGTTCACGAGCAGCAGATAGGTGCGCATCGACATGTGCCCGCCGGCCAGCGCCCAGGGATACCCCGGGTTGGTCTGGGGCAGATAGGCGGGAAATTCGACGCCCTTGCTCTGCATCGCGATGTCGGGAATGCCGAGCTGCTCCGAGAGCCGCAGCACCCCCTGGCCGAGCTCGGGCAGCCGTCCTTCACCAATCTCCTTCACCGCGCGCATCGCCCCCTCGAAGTCGCCGAAGCGGATCCCTCCGGCCAGGGGCTCGGCTGCGCCCCCGGGACCCTCCTCGTTGATTTCCATCGCGTAGCTGAGACAGACGCCGACCGAAATCGAATCGAGGCCGAGGGCGTCGACGAGCTCGATCAGGTCGCAGGCCTGATCGATGTCGTAGATGCCGAGATTGGAGGAGAGCAGATCGAGGGGCTCGAAGTCGATCTTGGCTCGAAAGGCGCCGACCTTGCCCGTCGGGCCGCGATCGTAGAGGTTCTTGTGACAGCGGATCCCGCAGCGGTGGCAGGCCTCCCCGCGAATCGCGTACTGATCCAGCTGCTCTACGTTTTCGCGGTAGAGAGGATCCGATGCGTCCGTCCCGGTCGGCGCAAAGTTGCGCTCGGGTAGAGCGTGGCTCGGATTGAGGGCGCGGTAGTTGGCCCAGGTTCCCCCGAGACCGCCGCTCCTGGGCTCGCGGAAGCGCCGACTTCCGTCCCCCTTTGCGATCTCCTTGTTGACCTCCTTCAAGCTCTTCGAAGGGAATTCGTCCGAGCCAGGAGTCGCTTCGGCGACGATCGCGAGCAGGTTCTTCGATCCGAGAAGGCTTCCCATGCCGCCGCGCCCACAGAAGCGGGACTTGGCGTCGCCGCTCTTCAGCTGGTTCTCGGTCGAGAGGGCGATCGCGCCGTAGCGCACCTCGGCGTAGTGCTCGCCCGCGGGTCCGATCACCGCAAAGTGAGCGCCGGGATGAGCGTCGTGAAGATTCATGATCTTCTCGTGGGTCGAGAGCCCGAGCAGATGGGATGCAGGCTCGATCGAGAGCGTGGCTTCGTCTCCGTTCGGCCCCGGCGAGATTCGCAGCAGGCTGGGCTCGGCAGCTCGCCCGGAGATCAGCGTTTCGTCGATCTCCAGGCCGCGCAGCATGCTGCCGAACTTGCCGCTCCCGGCGCTCCACATCGCCGAGGGGAGTCCGCTGCCGGAGCGCTTGAGCGGGGAGTAGGCGTGAAAGAAGGTCCGCAGCCCGGTCATGACCGCTGTGCCGCTGAGGCAGCCGAGGTTCATCACCAGGGTGGCCTCCGGCGCATAGGCGTCACGGATCGTCAGACCCTCGAGGATCTTGAATCCACGCGCGATCCCGCCGAGGGCGTCCTCCAGATCCTCGCATCCGAGCCGCTGCCGGCGAGTCGAGCCGTGAGTGAGATCGACCGTGTAGCGGTTGATCGAGTGGTCGCGCGGCCTCGCACCCATCTTGTCGGGACTAGCCCGCATCTGTACGACCTCGCTACGGACCTTCATGAATAATGCGGGTTAGAAGTGATCGCCATCGATCCCAAAGAGCGAGGCGGCGTCCGCCGTGATCGCCGGAAGCAGCGCCGTGGCGGGAGGCAAGAGCTGCTCTACGAAGAAGTGAGCCACTACCTGCTTGTCTTCCAGGAAGCCCTCACTCCAGTCGCTCGCATCTTCGTCCCGGGCCGCGAGCGCCGAACGAACGACGCAGACGGCGCCGGCGACCATGCCGAAGAGCCGCAGATAGGGCGACGCACCGGCGGCCTGTGCCCGTGAATCCACTCCCGAACGCTCGAGCATCCAGCCGGTGGCCTCTTCGAGCGCTTCGATTCCCTCTCGCAGAGGCTTTGCCAGGGGGGCGAGCTCACGCCCATCGGACTCCAATCTGCCGAGGGTCTCTCGCAGCTCCTCGATGTATCGGCCCACCACGCGACCCCCGTCCATCGGGAGCTTGCGTGCCACGAGGTCCAACGCCTGAACGCCATTGGTGCCTTCGTAGATCGGAGGAATCCGGGCATCGCGGTAGTACTGGGCGGCGCCGGTCTCCTCCACATAGCCCACGCCCCCGTGAACCTGGAGAGCATGGGAGGTGACTTCGACGCCGAGGTCCGTGAGCCAGGCCTTCACGATCGGAGTGATGAGCGCGAGGCGGTCGGCTTCCGCGGCCCGGCTCTCGGCGTCCGGGTGATCGGCTGCCGCGTCCACCATCGCCGAGGCTGCGTGAAGCAGGGCCCGCATCGCCTCGAGGCTGGCTCGCATCGTAAGCAGCATCCGGCGTACGTCGGGGTGGTCGATGATGGGCGAGCGTCTGCCCCTCTCGATCTCGGCGCCCGGCGCGCGTCCCTGCTCGCGCTCGCGCGCGTACTCGACGGCCTGCTGGTAGGCGCGCTGGCCGACGGAGAGCCCCTGGTTGCCCACGAAGATCCGCTCGCGATTCATCATCGTGAACATGTACGAGAGGCCCTGGTTCTCTTCGCCGATCAGATAGCCGATCGTCGGCCCGTCCTCTCCGTAGGAGAGAACGCAGGTGGGGCTCGCGTGGATCCCGAGCTTGTGCTCGAGGGAGACGACCCGGATGCCGTTGTCCTCTCCGAGACTGCCGTCTTCTTCGACGAGAACCTTCGGCACCACGAAGAGGGAGATGCCACGGCTCCCCGCCGGAGCATCCGGCGTCCTTGCCAGCACGAGGTGGATGATGTTCTCGGTGAGATCGTGATCGCCGAAGGTGATGAAGATCTTGCCGCCGCGAATGTGATACGTGCCGTCCGCCTGGCGATCGGCCTGGGTGCGCAGGGCGCCGAGGTCGCTGCCGGCTTCGGGCTCGGTGAGATCCATCGTGCCGGCCCAGGTGCCCTCCACCAGAGGACGAAGGAAGCGCTGCTTGAGATCGTCGGTGGCGTGGCTCGCGAGGGCGTGGATCGCACCGTCGGCCAGGGAGGGGCAGAGGACGAAGGCCAGGTTCGCGGAGCAGAACATCTCGAAGACGGCGGTATAGACCGAGAAGGGGAGGCCGCCGCCTCCGTGCTCCTCGTCCGAAGAGACCGAGATCCAGCCGGCCTCGACCAGTCGATCGTAGGCTTCCTTGAA
>CBDUYG010000386.1:0-4213 GCA_965371385.1 uncultured Myxococcales bacterium
CGCCAGTTCGAATCTGGTCTCGTGCTCCATGAAAACGCAGCCCCGCCAGGTGGTTCTTGCTTGGCGGGGTTGTTGCGTTCTGAGTCGACCGAACGCCGTTGGAGTCACGTGGCGGAAATGAGCAGCCCATATGCGTCGGCGAGCCAAGGTGGCTCGAGCAGCGCAGGTAGCTCTCTCCTAGCCCATCGCCAGGAAGCGCATACGCTGATCAGCGCTGCCAACCATCACCAGCTCGGAGTCTCGAGACAGTTCGGTCGATGCGGGCGGGTTTGCGGTGAGCCGGCCATTCTCCCGAATCGCGAGCACGTTGAGGCCGGTTGTCGCGCCGATCTCGCTATCAGCCAGGTTCTTCCCGAAGAGATGCTCGGGCGTCTTCTCGACGAAGAGCTCGGTTCCCTCTCCCATCACGATCAGCTCTTGTCCACGAACCATCGCCACGAGGGTTTGCACAGCGAGTGAGACGTGACTGAGTGCGAAGTCTGCCCCGGCCCTGTGAATGGCCTCCAGGTTCCAGTCGTGACTGATGCGGCTGATGATGTGCGCCGTATTGCTCAGCTTGCGGCAGTAGATCGCAAGGAATGCGTTGGTCGCATCGTCGTTGGTCGTGAGCACTACCGAGCGGACCTCGTCGATGCCCGCCGCCTTCACGGTCTCGAGGTTCGAGGCGTCTCCGATCACCACGCGATCCGCCACCCTGGCCAGGCGCTCTTCGAGCGCCGGGTCGCGCTCGAGAATCGTGACGGGAACCCCCCTGTCGCGCAGCGCTACCGCCACCGCCTGGCCAACGCTTCCCCCGCCGAGCACCAGGGCCGACGGCTCGATCGCCTGGTAGATCACGAAGAGCGCGTCGAGTTCGGTGACCTGCTCGTCTGTGCCCACCACCACCGGCACACTGTGCTCCGAGAGCATCGTCTCGGGGCCAGCGGGAAGCAGGTGGCCCCGCTCCCAGACTGCAACGATGTTCAGGCCCGTGAGTTCGCGCAGCCGGCTGTCGCGAATGGTTCGGCCCGGCAGGGCGGTTCCGTGAATCGGGAACTCCGCGATCACCAGCTCGCCAAAGGAGCCGATGCGCTGGGCTGAGCGGATGCCATCCGGAATGCGCGTGGCCAGCTGCTCTCCCAGGCGCTGTTTCAGGGCGAGTACGTGGGTCGCGCCGCTCAGCTCGATGACGTCGATGGAATCCACGTTCTCGGCGACGGCGACCACCGGAACCTCATGGTCGATCTCCCGCACGGTGAGCGTGATGTTCGTGTTCTGAGTGTCACTCAGGTTCGCGAACACGAGACGGGAGTTCGCGGCCCGCACCGCGTTGAAGGTGGCCGCGTCATCGCGCGAGCCCGCCACGACCGAGACCGACTCGGTGTGGAGTCGAGCGGCTTCGGCGAGGTCCGGCTCGATGACGACGTAGGGAACCTCGAGCGCGTCGAGTCGTGGAATCAAGCCGCGCGCCAGGTCGTCGTATTGGCAGATCACGACATGGCCGGAGAGGTCGTCAGCCACTTTGCGAGGTGCGCGTGAGCGCAGCTGTGCGTCCAGCCAGGGAGCGTAGAAGAAGCGAATGAAAGTGAAGGGCGCAACGATTAGCAGCATTATGATGCCGTAGAGAAGCACGACGATGGTGAAAGCACGGCCCAGGTCGCTGTGGAAGGTGATGTCACCGAAGCCCAGGGTGCTCATCACCGTGAGCGTCCAGTACAGGCCGGTGAGCCAGGAGTGCTCTTGGTCCTCCACGACCATGATGCCGTGGAACATCACGGTGAAGACGCCGATTGATGCCGCCATTACCGCCACGAAGGAGAACAGAGCTCGAAGGTTTCGGCGCGACTCCGTCTCCGATAGGAGGTAGGCAAACTGAGAGGGCAAGAACTTCATACCCCGTAGAGTAACCTCGCCGGAGCAGGGGAGGCTCCTGGCCTGGGTGGAAGCTGACGCTGGCTACCGATCCGAGTCACCTGCATTCGGGACACCAGGTAGTGGTTCACTGATCCGGCGAAAGTGCTTCCCCCACTATTGACCGAAATGACCCGATATGACCGTTTTAGGCGGAATTTCTCAATGAAATCAAGGCGGGCATCCCCTTGCCAGCGTGAGGGAGCGGAAGGCATGCTTCCGATGAGTTCGAATCTGGTCTCGTGATCCAGCAAAACTTCAACCCCGTCAAGTGTTTGCTTGGCGGGGTTGTTGCGTTCGGGCTCGATTGAGGAGACCTGGTCGAAGGACGGGATCCACACGCCTCCCGCTAGCTCGTCGCCTAATCCCGCCAGTCCTCTCCGGGAATGATGCGACGCATGAATTCGTCGAAAAGCGGAACGGTGAAGTCCGTGTCGCCGTGGCTTGGGCTCCACACCATTCCCTTGACGATCAGCTTACTACGGATCGGGGCAACTGACTGCACGTCTCGACCAAGTTCAAGCGCGATGTCACCCGATCGGTGCGGCCCCTGGCCTAGCTGTGCCATGCCTCGGAGGTACTTCTTCTCCGACGGGGTGAGACGATCGAACCGCACCCTGAAGAAGCTCTCATCGAGTGCTGCGATCGCAGTGGTGGAGGCGGTCTCAACATCTTCCGGTGTGATCGGCGAGCCGTTCGCCGCGGCCCAGCAGTGCTTTCCCCATTCCTGTAAGAAGTAGGGATAGCCCTTGGTTGCTTCAATTATCTTCGACAACGCGTGAGCCTCGAACTCAACGCCCTCATCGCGAGCGGGATTGACGAGAGCGATTGCTGCATCCGCGTTTGAAAGTGGACCGATCCTGGGGAAATCGAATAACCGCTCGGCGTAGGACTTCGCACTCCCCATGCGGCCTGGAAGCTGCGGAAGTCCCGCGCCAACGAGCACGACGGGAAGCTGGCGCTGTGCGGTTCGATGGAGCGACGAGATGAGTGCGGCCAACTGGGTTTCCTCGACGTACTGCATCTCGTCGATGAACATCGCAAGTGCAGTGTCCACCTGGGCCGCCGCTTCTCCCACCACCTCTAGAAGTGCTTGGAGATCACGCTCCAGATCTCCGTTGTCGGCCAGGCCGGGTTCGGGCGAGAAGTCGAGACCGACTTCGATGTCGTCGTACTTGACCTTCAGTGCGCCGACGAATCCCGCGAGTCCTCTGAGTGCTCGGCGAGCGAGGTCGCGAGCCTTCTCGTTCTGAGAAAGTCTCAGGAGTGCTTGTCGAAGCTCTGGCGCGAGGATGGCTGGCAGCGAGCGATTCTCAGGTGCCTCTACCCGAAGAGTCTGGATGCCTGTGCCCTCTGCGTCATCACGAATGCGATCCAGAAGGACCGTCTTTCCGACGCCGCGCAGGCCGATCATCAGGACGCTCTTTGTGGATCGACCTGCTCGCACACGCTCCAAGGCAATTCGCACCCGCTCTCGCAGCTCGTCGCGGCCCGCCAGCTCTGGCGGCGGGGCGCCTGCCCCTGGGGAATACGGATTTCGGATCGGATCCATGGGCAGAATGTACTCAAATTATCGATATTATCAATATTCGATAAACCTGATAATCTCGGTCAAAACGAGCTTCCCCCACTATTGACTGAAATGCATCGACATGACCGCTCCAGGCTAAATTCCTCAATGAAATCAAGGCAGGCATCTCCTCGCCAACGTGAGGGTCGCTAGTTTGTCGTCAACGCTCACTCATTGACCCTTCATCGCTTCACAATTGACCCACCCCCGGCCGGTTCTGTCGTGCAAGCGGCCAGCGCGAATTCACGAGAGCCGTCGACCCGCGAGCGAAGAGGATTCGACCGAGTCAGGGCTGTCCCGGCTCACCCCGAACACGGAATCCTCTATTCTCTCCTTCGAGTGAGCGGGCGCGCCCTTAATTGGTTGGCTTCGCCCCCCACCGAGCGGTGATCGTGAGCGGGGCGTGGGCAGCCCTCTGCATGGCCGCCA
Organism: uncultured Myxococcales bacterium; assembly: GCA_965371385.1. Classification (GTDB taxonomy): domain Bacteria; phylum Myxococcota_A; class UBA9160; order UBA9160; family UBA4427; genus CBDUYG01. Next base: position 3,890 of record CBDUYG010000386.1, read on the forward strand.
CTTCGGCATTCACAATGGGCGGTGATCGAGATGATCATCGAGCCCAGGATCAGTCATGAGTCGATCGAAGCGACGAGGTACGAGGGGGACAGGCTCGGAAGTTTCGGCCGAAGGCGATGCGGTCGATTCGCAGGGCGCAATGCCGATTCTCTCGGAGGCCGAGCTGGAGGTGGCTGCGCGCGCGGTCGAGAGCCTGCTCGGAGACGTGACTGCGCCCGGGACGGGCGGAGGGGCCGTCGTTCGGGAGATTCTGCGATTACAAGCGCTGTCGAGTCGCTGTCAGGCAGAGCGAGAGAGCCGGGGATGGTCGATCAAGGAGGTTGC
>CBDUYG010000387.1:0-4205 GCA_965371385.1 uncultured Myxococcales bacterium
ATGCTCTGCGCCGGCAACCCGACGCCGGGAATCTCGGACTTCCAGGGTGCCTTCGCAAAGTACATGAAGGTACGGGCGGATCAGATCCTGCGCCTGCCCGAGGGTGTGAGCGCGAGGGACGCGGCCCTCGCAGAGCCCCTGGCCGTTGCCCTCCACGGCATCACCCGAAGCGGTGTCGGGCCGGGAGACCGGGTGCTCATCACCGGGGCCGGACCGATCGGGATGCTGACCCTGGCTGCGCTTCGCGCCCAGGGGATCGACGACGTGTGCGTGAGCGAGCCCGCTGAATCGAGGCGCAAGCTGGCCCTCGAGATCGGCGCGAATCGGGTGATCACGCCCGAGGAGATCGACGTACCCCCGATGCCCTTCACGGTCGTGGACGACGCCGTCGATGCCGTCTTCGAGTGCTCGGGCAAGGCCTCCGCGCTCGAGGCCGGCCTGACCCAGCTGCGCAAGGGAGGCAGCCTGGTGATCCAGGGCACCGGGGCCGAGCGCGCGCGCCTCGACGGGCATCGCATCTTGCTGGGCGAGCTCGTGATCACGGGCGCGTATTGCTACGACGAGGACGGCGTCTCGAAGGCGCTCGAGCTGTTGGCATCGGGAAGCTTGCCCTGCGATCGCCTGCTTCATCCAGAGGACGTGTCCCTCGCGGATCTGCCGGGCGCAATCGAGCGGCTGGCAGCCGGGGAGATCGGCGGCAAGCTCCTCGTGGTACCCGACTGAACCGTGACCCTGCCGGAGCCGCTCCGGGGAGCTGGGAGATGAAGAATGGCTGAAGCGCCCACACAGAAGTTCAACCACGTGGCGATGAGCGTTCCCGCTGCAGCGCTCCAGCCCGATGGCTGCTCGGAGATCGTCCGCTTCTACTCCGATGTGTTCGGCTGGACCGAAATGCCGGGCATGACGAAGCCGGGAGAGATGCTGGTGCTGCGGGCGCACAGTAACGAGCAGTTCGTCTTCATCGTCGCTAGCGAAGAGCCCATGCGCTGCGCCGAGCTCGATCACTTCGGTCTCTCGGTGAAGACTCCCCAGGAGCTCGATGCCATCCTCGAGCGAGCCGAGAAATTTCGCGAGCAGGACGCACGGGTGCGCATCGTGGAGCGGCAGACGGAGGATCACCGTGTGCTCAAGCTCCACAACTTCTACGTGGGGTTCCTTCTGCCCATGATGGTCGAGGTCCAGTGCTACGAATGGGCCGAGGGACTGGGGCCCGAGAGTCTGCCCGGCGAATGACGCCATCTTCTTCCCGGGAAACGTTCGGACCGCGCACGGGCGTCGCGGTGGCAATTTACGTAGCCGTCTCGATCCCCCTCGTCTTCTGGGGCCTCTCCAGCTACAGCATCGTGAACGGCGACGAAGCCGTATACCAGGAGTTCGCGCTCCGCATGCTCGACTCCGGAAACTGGTTCCGGCTGATGAGCGGCGGGGAGCACCGGATCTACGACACGTTCATGAACGCACCGATCCAGTACTGGATGCGGGGTGCGATCGTGACCCTGATCGGGCCCAGCCTGCTCGCGATGCGGATCCACTCGGCGATCTTCGGGCTCGCCACGGTGCTGATGCTCCATCGCCTGGTCCTCCACGTGGCCGACCGTCGTGCCGCCTTCCTGGCGGGGCTGATCCAGCTCACCACCTACCAATTCCTCTATCTTCACGGCAGCCGCACCGGCGAGCTCGAGACGCTGCTCTGCTTCCTCTTCGTGGCGTCGGCGTATCTCTTCATCCGCGCGATGGAGGACGAGCGACGCAGCTGGATCCTTCATCACGTCTGTTTCCTCACGATCGTGAACCTCAAGATCCCCGTGGTGCTGATCCCTGCGCTGGCCGAGTTGCTCTGCTTTGCCCTCTCGCCCCGGGCCCGGCGGCGCCTCGCGAGCTGGGTTCGCACCGGCTTCGTGATGCTGCCCTTTGGCCTGCTCTGGCACATCGGGCAGGCGATCCACCTGGGGGATTCGTTCTGGACCGTCCTGGGGCAGATGAAGTCCCAGGCTGGGACCACGAATCGATTCGGGCAGCAGCGCGGCGTGGGGAGCAACCTTCTTCGCTACATCCCAATCGTTGCCTTCGGGACCTTCCCCTATCTGTTCGCGCTTCCCCTCGCCTTGATCGACGTTGCGCGTCTGAGCCGAAGCGGCGACGAAGAGGGGATCGTCCGGCGCGACCGGATGATGGTGCTCGTCTGTTACGCCGGAGCCGTCTTTCTCTTTTACATGCTGGTGGCCAAGCGGGGGGCCTGGTACCCGATGCCCGCCTATGCGTTCTTTGCCGCGATGCTCGGGATCTGGCTCTCGCGCCTGACGCGAAGAAGGCTGGGGAGCGCCGAACTCATGGGGATCGCGCTGGTCGTCTCGTTCGTCGTCTGGCTGCGGCCGGCCATGACGGACTACAATCCCTTTGCCCGCTCTGCCCTGAACATACCGATGCGAATGGTCTGGTGGGGAAGCGATTCCATGAGTCCGCTCCTCGGCGTACCGCTCCTGGCGGGCGTGGTTCTGGCGGGGCTCCATCTCGGGAGGCGTGCTCTGAGAGAGCGCTTTCCCCCGCTGCTCGCGCTGACTCTCGCGGGTCTCCTGATCGGCACCGCCGGCCTGCGGGATCTTCAGCCCCTGCGTTACCTCGGTTATCAATCGCCGCTCGGAAAGCTGCGCGCAGAGATCGACGCCAAGCAGGCCGCCGGAATCCCGCTCGACTTCCCCGTGAAGGCGCCGCAGGGGCAGGCCTGGATCGTCCGCTACTACTTCTGGCCGGACTTCGTTCTCAGGCTCGGCGAACTGGACCCGCAAACACGCAAGCCCCTCGACCCCAACGCTGCCTACGAGTTCTATGAACGCCGGCAGATCGAGGAGAAGGGGCTGCGAGTGCCGCCACCGCGGGCCTTTCAGCCCGTGAAGCCGCGGCCGGGCTAGACCGCCAGCGCGGCGACCGACTCGGGCATGTCCTTGGCAACGCGAATGATCGGTATTCCCGTCATCGTGTTCTGGTGCATCTCGGCCATGGCGCGTGGAAGGTCCTCGAAGTCGTAGATCTCCGAGTGGACCGTCGGCTTGAAGACCTTGCCGTAGAGCCCGGTCGCTGCGGCGCAGCCGGAGACCGTCTCGTAGTGGGTGTGATCGAGTGTGATCTGCTTCGTCGAGCAGCCCGCCGAGTTGTAGTTGACGCCGGTCGAGAGCTGCCAGCCCGCGCTGACGTTCACGCCCATTCGCGAGGCGCAGGCGAGGCCAGCGGCGAACACGGGGCCTCGCAGCATATCACATACGATGTGCATGCCTTCGCCGCCCGTCCGCTTCTTGCACTCCTTCACGAAGCCCTTGACGTCGTCGCGGCCGGCGAAGCGGTTGAACTGGAGCTGATCGATCGTCTCGATTCCGTGCTTCTCGAGCGAGGCACGGCGCTCGGGACTTCCCGAGCAGAAGAAGGCGTTGTGCCCCTCGGATTTCGCGAGCATCAAGAGCAGCTCAGAGACGCCTCCGCCGAACCCGAGCACGTTGAGCACGGATTTCTGCTCGCGGGGCACCTTGAGTCGATAGATACCCAGAGCGCGCCGCCACAGGTGATAGGCGGTTGGGGCGCGCAGGGGCAGGGCGGCGATCTCCCAGAGGTTGAGTCCACAATCGAGCGGAGCATGAATCAGCTGCCAGTCTTCGACGACGGCCTCTTCACCGTACCAGCCGATGGAGTCGGGCTGGTCGTACGCCCAGATTCGCAGGGCGTAGCCATGTGCATCCGGCTCGCCGTTGCAGTGGGTGATGACGATATCGCCTGGCTTGAAGTCGCTGACCTCCGGGCCCGTCGCGAGCACCTCGCCCAGGGCCGAGTTGCCCGGGTAGATCGTGCCGCCGCGCATCTCGGTGATATTCACGGTATCGGCGAGGGCTGCGTGGTCGACATTGTGCTCGCCGGAGACGGCGAGGATCTTCATGTGGACTCCGTGCGGACCCGGGGCGGGCAATTCGATCTCCTGCAGGGAGATCACGCGGGAGATGTCGACCTTGTCGAGGTTGTCGTTTACGCGCTTGCGCTCTTCTGCGATTGCATCCGCCGTGATGGCGTACTGTCGGGGCATGGGTTTCCTCGGGTTTGGGGATGGGCATAAGTGGTCGCAGATCCCCCCGATGACGTCAAGCTTCCGACTGGGGTTCGAATCGAGGCCGGGGGGTTCGATCGGGCGAGATTGATCGAGGGGGGGCATGTGTCCCTGAGGC
>CBDUYG010000388.1:0-4183 GCA_965371385.1 uncultured Myxococcales bacterium
TCGACATCCACACCCACCTCGATGCCCAGATCATGTGGGATCCCCAGGTCACCTCCCCGTGCTGGCACGGGATCACGACGGCGATCCTCGGCAACTGCGGGCTGAGCCTGGCTCCCGTACGCCCGGGCCAGGGCGAGTTCATGCTGCGCATCCTCGAGTCCGTCGAGGACATCCCAGGCGAGGCCCTGATGGCGGGCAACCAATTCGAGGGGGAGAGCTTCGGAGACTATCTCGATCTGCTCGATCGGCTCCCCAAGGGCATCAACGTCGGCGCGATGGTGGGCCACACGGCCGTCCGCTACTACGCGATGGGCGAGCGCAGCATGGAGGAGGGCGCGGCGCCCAGCGCCGAAGAGCTCGACGAGATGTGCGGGCTCGTCGACGATGCCCAGCGCGCGGGCGCTCTCGGCTTCTCGACCTCGCGCTCTCTTCTCCACACCACCTCCGACGGCCGCCACGTGCCGGGAACGTTCGCGGAGTTCGATGAGCTGATGTCGATCGGTCGGGTGCTGGGAGAGCATCCAAATCGCGTCTTCGGCTGGGTCTCCCCCGTCGAGGTCGGTGACGCGGAGCTCCACCAGAAGGAGGTGGATTGGATGGGCCGGATTTCGACCGAAACCGGCTGCGCATTCACCTTCGCGGTGATCCAGGTGCGTGCCAACCCCGAGCTCTACCGGGAGATCCTCGCGAACGTCCGGAAGGCCAACGAGGGCGGGGCCCGGCTCTTCCCCCAGACCGAGGTGAGATCGGTGGGGGTCGTGGTCGGCCTCGCGAACATCACGCCCTTCGATCAGAGTCTCGCCTGGCTGGCGCTGAAGGATCTTTCCTTGCCCGAACGACTCGAAGCGCTGCGGGACCCCGAGCGCCGCGCCGAGCTCGTGCAGAGCGGCAACGAGGTCACGAATGATGCTCAGCTCTCGATGATCCATCACCTAGAGGTCGTGGACGGCAACGCGCGCTACGACTTCTCGCAGGAGAACTCCCTGCTTGCGATTGCGAAGCAGCGCGGGGTGAGTCCGGCGGATGCCTTCATCGACATGGTGCTCGAGGCCGACGGCGAGGCCTACTTCATCTTCCCCTTCGCGAACTTCGACATGGAGGTCGTGGGCGAGATGCTCTCGGATCCCAACATGCTGCTGGGCCTGGCGGACTCCGGCGCCCATGTGAGCCAGATCTGCGATACCAGCTTCTCGACCTACTTCCTGCGCTACTGGGTGAAGGAGCGGGGGCTGATGAGCCTCGCCGAGGGGATCCGCAAGCTCACCTCCGAGCCGGCCGAGTTCTTCGGCATCGCGGATCGCGGCGTCCTGCGGGAAGGGGCCTTTGCGGACATCAACGTCATCGATCCCGACGCAATCAAGGTATTGCCTCCCGAATTCAAGAATGATCTCCCGGCCGATGCGGGCCGCTTCATCCAGCGGGCAGAGGGGATCCAGACCACGTTGGTGAACGGCGAGGTCTTCATGCGCGAGGGAGAGCACGTCGGGGGTTACCCGGGCCGGCTTCTGCGCGGATAGAGAGGGTAAAGAGGGAAGGGCGCCGGGGAAGATCCTTCCCGATCCTCCCGAACGCTCAGCCCAGAACCAGCTCCGCGTAGCGCTCGAGGGATTCCACGGCCTCTCGCGAACGCCGCCAGGGTCGACTGATCAATCGCGTCACCCCCGCATCCTCCCAGCGCTTGACGTCGTCGGGATCGCGGCCGTCGCCGCCGACGATGATCTCGAAGGGCCGCCCCTCGGTACCGTACTCCCGGCGCAGCTCCTGCAGCCGGGCGATCGGCCCCGTTACCGACTCGAGGGTGTGGGCCAGCCCGAGCCAGCCGTCCCCGATGCGAGCAGCGCGCCGCAGAGCGGCCTCCGATTCGCCGCCGACGTGGAGCGGCGGATGGGGCTTCTGGATCGGCTTCGGCTCGAACATCACCGGCTCGAAGGAGTAGAACTCTCCGTGATGCTCGATCACCTCTTCCGTCCAGAGCCGCTTGCAGACCTCGACGGCTTCATCGAGACGACGGCCTCGGGTGCGCGGATCGAGCCCTGCCGCGCTCCACTCGCTGCGCAGCCATCCGGCGCCGATCCCCACCTCGGCGCGCCCACCCGAGAGGATGTCGAGGGTCTGGATCGAGCGGGCAGCGACGAAGGGGTGACGTAGGGCAAGGAGGTAGACGTTGGTTCCGAGCCGAATCCGCTCGGTGCGCGCCGCGAGGTGGACGAGCATCGCGAAGGCGTCATAGAGCGGTGTCTCGGGCGGCACCGGAGGGTGATCGTCGCCGGGAAAGGGCGAGCCCGACATGTCCATCGGGAACACGAGGTGCTCGGGAAACCACAAGGACTCGAAGCCCAGGCGGTCCGCCGTCGTCGCGACCTCCTCGAAGGCGGATGGGTGGAGCATGCCGAGGGCGACTCCGAACTTCATTCCTGCGGCTTCCTTTCCTTGACTCGATTCAACCGTGCGGGTCATACGAGAGCGCCGCGGAATCGATCCAATCGGATGCAGTGCGCAGACGATCCAGCGCGGAACGAATGCTACAGCACTCAGGGATTCGCTGGCGCGGTCTTTCGAAGACGGGTCCCGGGAGTAATTCCCTAGCCAACGGAAAGATTTATGGCATTGCGTGCACATACTCGTGAAGCTGCGATGGCGAAGAGCCGCTATGATTTAGATCCCCTCCCCGAAACGTAAGGCGAAACCCAGGGTGGATTCTTGCTGGAAAAATTCGAGGTAGGGTCAGGGGCGGGTGAGTCGAAGAGCCTCGCGAGTCGTATTGCCATCGAGGGAAGTCTGCATCCGGATTTCCAGCCCGTCGCGGCCGTCTTCGAAAAGCAACTCCAGAATCAGCGAGGCGGGGGCTCGGTCTGCGTATACCACCGCGGCCAATGCGTCGTCGATCTCTGGGGCGGATACCGGGACCAGGACGGAAGCCCCTGGAAGAGCGATACGCTTGCACCCAGCTTTTCAACAACAAAAGGTGTCACTTCCACCCTGCTCCACATGATGGTCGACCGGCAGCTCGTCGATTATGACGCCCCGGTCGCCGAGTACTGGCCCGAGTTCGCCCAGGCGGGAAAGTCGGAGATCACCGTACGCCACGTTCTCTCCCATCAATCCGGCCTCTATCACATCCGTCACATGATCGATCACGCCCTGCGCATGTGCGATTGGGAACACATGATCGAGGCGATCGAAAAGACCGAGCCCATCCATCCGCCCGGAGCGCGCACGGGGTATCACGGACTCACCTACGGCTTCCTGATCGGTGAAATCCTCCAGCGAGTGACTGGAGAGGATTTCCCGACCCTCGTCCGCAAGGAGCTCGCCGAGCCCCTCGGACTCGATGGCCTTTACGTCGGAGCACCCGACGTCGCTCTTCCCCGGGCCGCCGAGCTGATCTGGCCCGACTTCGCCAATACCCTGCGCGAGAACAATCTGCCGGCCCTCCCCGAGTGGTTGGAGAATGCAGCGGCGGAGCTATCGGCACTTCTGGGCCGCGGGTTCGGCGCACTGGGAATCAAGCTGGATCTGGCGAGCATCGCGCACGCCCTTGCTCCCCGTGGCATCGCGGACTTCGACTTCAGCGCCCACGAAACCCTGCGCGCTCCGATCCCCGCCGGCAACGGACTCTTCACCGCGCGCTCCCTTGCGCGGATGTATGCCGCCCTGGCCGCCGGCGGTGAGCTCGACGGAGTGCGACTGCTCTCGAAGGAGACTCTGGTTCGTGCGACCGAGCGGCAGATCGAGGCCAAGGGCCGGGCCGTGCTGCCCTTCGATATGGTCTGGCGCCTGGGATACCACGGGGTCGCGACCAGCCGGGGCTTCCCCCGTCACGCCTTCGGGCACTTTGGCTTCGGTGGCTCGGGGGCCTGGGCGGATCCGACTCTCGACCTCAGTGTGGCAATGACGGTCAACTGTGGCATGGGGACACCCTTCGGCGACATTCGAATCGTCCGAATCGGGGGTGCGGCGCTCGCCTGTGCGGATCGCCGCACGCCGGTGCTCGCCTCCACCATCCCCCTTACGCTGCAGCGACTCGGCGATACGGCGCTCTCTCTCGTGCGTGGCAAGCCCAAGGTGCCTCTCGTCCACTGAGTACGGAAATCGCCATCCTCTTTCCAGAATGAGGTCAATGCGGCGCATGACCGAATCTGTTGCACATTGCGGGTACGATAGTTCTCGAAATCGGGCCGCA
>CBDUYG010000389.1:0-4169 GCA_965371385.1 uncultured Myxococcales bacterium
TCGCTTCCTGGACGGCGCGGCTGCGCGAGCGATAGGGATTGGGGCGAGGCAAGTCGAGGGACTCGATCACGTACTCTCGACTCCAGGGCTTCTTCCCTGCCAGGTAGGCACGAAGATCGTTGCCCGCCAGGTATTTGCGCGGACTCAGGCTGGCGTATCCGAGCAGCGTCGGTGCGAGATCCACGGCGGAGACGATGACTTCGTCAACCCGGCCGGTCGGGACTTCGTCCGGCCAGTTGAGGATGATCGGGGTCCGGAAACCGGTCTCGTAGAGGGTCCCACTCCCGTGCTCTCCATCCAGCCCATTCTCGTCGAGTTCATCGTGCGGCCCCAGATCCCAGCCATTCGCGGAGACGTAGACGATCAGCGTGTTCTCGCGGAGCTTCTCTTCGTCGAGATAGGCGATGAGCTCTCCAACTCTCGCGTCGAATCGCTCGATGCCGGCGTAGTAGGCGATCGCGTCCTGCGAGAGCCCCTTGCCCTCGAAGTGGACCCTCGCTTCGGCGGATACATCCTCGGCCCGGCGCTCGGACACCGGAGCGAACCACACGTAGAAGGGATCTCGGCCGTGGCGCGCGAGAAACTCCTGCACCGGAGCGATCCCCCCGGCCAGGCCCTCGTCGTTGGCTTGGATTCCTCGAGTGAATCCGGCGACGCGATGTTCCTCCAGGAGTGAGCGGCTGCTCGCAAAGCTGCGATACCCTGCCCTCTGGAGCTGCCCGGGAATGGTCTCGAAGCTCTCCATCTCATTCGACGTCGGCTTGATGACGCCCTGCTTGCGAAGCGTCAGGATTCTTATCTTCCACTGGAAGGGGTGGAGGCCGGTAAGGATGGCCCGCAGCCCGGGCATCTTCAGGCTGGACCCAGCCTGGCCGTTGGGGAAGAGAGTGCCCCCCGCGGCAAGGCCGTCGAGGTTGGGTGTCCGAACCCACTCCGAGCCCATGAATCCGAAGTCGCGGTAGCCGTGATCCTCCCCGACGATGATGACGAAGTTTGGCTTGACGATGTTGCTTGCCTGGCTCGTCTCCGGCGAGGCGAGGAGCGGCAGCAGGAACAGGAGCAGGGCGAGGAGAGAAATGCGCTCGCCTACGCCCTGCGCTGGAATCGACACCCGTCCGCGATTCGCCGCCGATGAGCAACCCGATGAATGCTCCGGTCGGTCCATCTCCATCCCCACCACGTCTGTCATTGCCCTCACCGAATCGTCGGTCCAACCGCTGAAACAACCGCGCTTCATTGCGACATCTGTTTCGACTTCTGTTTCGACTTCATTTGGACTTCTATATCAATTTTCATATCGACTTTCATATCGACCATATCGACCATATCGACATTTCAATCATCCGGTCTTTCACGCCACCCTCTCGGGCGCCGGGTGCTCAGCGAGCCGGGAGCGAACGAGGCCGGGAGTCTATCATCTTGATCCTCGCATTTGGACCCATCGCCGGCCGGCAGTCGCAGCGCAAGAAGGGAGCGATCCAGCCCGATGCGGAGCGATCCAGCCCGATGCGGACCGATGCGGACCGATGCGGAAGCTCTCAGCCCGATCGCCGCAGCGCCGCGCGGGCGAGACTCGAGACCTGGTCCCCGACGAACACGATCCCAGCTCCCAGGAGGACGAAATACACCATCTCGTCCACATGTCCCCGGGCCCGGGCGTCGTCGATCCAGAAGCCGAGAGAGACGATCCCGAGCAGTCCCAGAACCGTCGCTTCCCGTACGCAGGTCTCCCAGCGATAGAAGATGTAGAGCAGGTAACGGGGCCAGATCTCCGGGGCGATGTTCCAGGCCGCGATCTGCATGCGACTGGCTCCCAGCGAGCGCAAGGCGCGGGGCCCGCGCCGCGAAACGTTCTCGATGCTCTCGGCCCCGAGGCGTCCCAGAGTTCCGACGTTGTGAAGCGCCAGGGCGAGGACGGCCGTCCAGGGAGTGGGTCCCCACACCGCAAGGAGCAGGAAGGCCACGACGTACTCCGGCATGGCGCGCAGAAGCATGAGCCCGGCTCGAGCCGTGGTCGTGATTCCCTTCCAGAGCCAGCGTCGGGCTCGCGAGGGCTCACCCAGCGTCGGGAGGAAGGGCTCGGAGAGCGCGAAGTTGCGCGCGGCGGGAAGCGCAAGCAGAGCCCCTCCGAGCGCCGCCAGAACGATCGCCACCAGCGAGATCGCGACCGTGGCGCCGACGGCCTGCCGTCCCTTCGCCTCGAAGAGGTCCGACGACCAGCGCCACGCAACGCCCCAATCCCATTCCTCGCCTTGCAGGGGATGAGGCCGGATCTCCTCCGCAAAGCGCTGCAGGTTGATTGCACGGCGCGCCGAGAAGAGATCTCCCCAGTCGTAGCCTCCCGCCCCCCATGCGGCGAGCATCAACATGAACGCCGCCGCGAGACTCGCGCGCACGAACCGATCACGAGGTCGCTCCCGCCACAGGGACTCGATCGCGGGAGCCATGGGCGAGCTCCGAGCACTCATGCCAGCACCCTCCGGCGCACCGCCCCGCTCCAGACGTCGAACAACGCGAGAAGGATGAAGAGCGCGTATAGATAGGTCCAAACCTCCCCATAGCTGGTGCTGCTGAAAGACTGGCGGATGTGCAGGCCGAGAGTAGAGAAGCCAAAGAACCCCATCACGGCCGACGAGCGCAGCACGCACTCGAAGCGATAGAACGCGTAGGCGATCAGATCCGGTAGAGCCCGTGGCACCAGGCCGAAGCAATAGGCTTGGAGGCTCGACGCACCCCCAGCGCGAAGGGCGAGAGCTGCGTCGCGCGGCGCCTCGTCGATCAGCTCGGAAAAGATCTTGGCCAGGACGCCGCCGGTCGGAATCGCAATGGCGATCACCGCAGCCAGCTCGTTGAGCCCGATCGCCGTCAGAAAGAGCACGGCCCAGAGCAGCTCGTGGACCGACCGCATCAGCACGATCGCGACCCGGGTGGAGCCGCAGACCGCGGGAGCCAGGGTTCGCCGGACAAACCGCGACGATCCCCTGGCTTCACGCAGCTCGTCGGCCCACCAGGCCGACGAGGCCAAGAAGCCGAGGACGATGCCCAGGATCAGGCCGAGGCTCATCGCGGCCGCTCCGGTCAGGAGCGTCGTGACGGCGGCCCGGGCGGCGATCACCAGGAGCGGCGGTGTGCCGGGAGGGACGAACTGCGCTTCGGAGTGGAGAGCCGGGGAGAAGGCACGAGCGAAGAACCTGCCGGCCGTCGTCAGACCACCGGCACCGGGCCAGAGCTCATCCGGAGAGAGGCCCAGCGAGAGGAATGAGGCGACCCCCGCCCCAATGAGACTGAGGAGCAGTGCCAGACGAACCCCGACCGGGCTCGGTGCTCTGAGCTCGTCAGGGTTCATGATCGCGAGTCCCGTTGACGTCGATCGTGGGTTCGAATGGGGCGTTGAGGATGGCCCCGGGCGCAGATTCGTGGCGGGCGTCAATCGTATAGAGGGCCGCAAACTCGTCGTCGTCGATCTCATCGCTCGCGCGATCGAAGACGATCCTTCCCCCCCGAAGCCCGACCAGGCGGGGAAGGAACTCGCGCGCGAGCTCGAGGTTGTGGAGGCTCATGCAGAGAGTGAGCCCCTCTTCGCGCGAGATCCGCGTGAGAAGCGAGACGGTGTCCCGAGCTCGAGCGGGGTCCACGCTCGAGACCGCCTCGTCTGCGATCAGCGCCGCGGGGCCTTGAAAGAGAGCGCGTGCGATCGCTACTCGTTGCTGCTGCCCTCCCGAGAGCCGATCGACCCGTTCGAAGAGCTTCTCCGGGATCCCGACCCGATCGAGCAGCCGATGGACCTCATCGAGGTGGGTCCGGTTCGGTCGCAGGAGCTGACGCAAGGATTCGAAGAACCCCCAATGCCCCAGACGTCCGCTCATCACGTTCTGCGACACGCGCAGATTCGGAATCAAGCTCAAGTCCTGATGGACGAAGCCGATTTGAGCGCGCAGCTCCTTCACGTCGGAGCGTGAGAGCTCGTCCAATGCCCGCCCGCGCGCTCGAACCCGGCCCGAGGTGGGTCGAACGCTGCCGTTCAGGAGATTCAGCAGTGAAGTCTTGCCGGCGCCGCTCGGTCCGACGATCCCGATCGCCTCTCCCGGGCCGATCTCGAGATCGACATCGACGAGGGCGAGCACTCCCCGACGCTCGAGGCTCACGTCCTCGAGTTGAAAGTCGGCCGC
>CBDUYG010000390.1:0-4168 GCA_965371385.1 uncultured Myxococcales bacterium
TCGATCGGGCTGAAGGCCATCCTCGTGGTGGACAACGTCGCCGCGGGCCCCGCGATCGGCGGGCTGCGGATGGCGCCGGACGTCAATCTCGAGGAGTGTGCGCGGCTCGCGCGTGCGATGTCGCTCAAGAATGCCGCGGCGGGGCTGGCCCACGGCGGGGGCAAGTCCGTCCTGATCGGCGACCCCAAGATGCCTGGCGAGCGCAAGGAAGAGCTGATCCGCGCCATGGCGTGCTCGCTCGCCGATTGCAGGGACTACATCTTCGGCCCCGACATGGGCACGGACGAGGTCTGCATGGGCTGGGTCCACGACGAGATCGGCCGCGCAGTGGGCCTGCCCAGGGAGATCGGCGGCATTCCCCTCGACGAGATCGGAGCGACGGGCTGGGGGGTTCGACACGCCGCCGAAGTGGCGGCGAAGTTCTGCGGCCTCGAGCTGGACGGCGCGCGCGTCGTGATCCAGGGCTTCGGCTCCGTGGGTCGACACGCGGCGCGCTTCCTCGAGGAGATCGGCTGCGTCGTCGTAGCAGCGGCCGACTCCGCTGGAGCGATCCATGCCGAGAAGGGTCTCGACCTGAGGGCTCTCGAGGCCCTCAAGAGCGAAGGCCGAAGTGTCTGCGAGTATCCGGACGCCAAGTCGCTCGACCACGACGAACTCGTGGCCGTCGAGTGTGACATCTGGATTCCGGCGGCGCGGCCCGACGTCATCCATGCCGGAAACGTCGACTCACTTCGCGCGCGCATGGTCGTCTCCGGCGCGAACATCGCCACTACTCCGGAGGCCGAAGAGCGGATGCACGAGCGCAGCATCATCAACGTGCCGGACTTCATCGCCAACGCCGGGGGCGTGATCTGCGCCGCCATGGAGTATCACGGCTCGACCCAGGCGGCCGTCTTCGAGGAGATCGCGGAGCGGATCCGGGGGAATACCCAGAGCGTGCTCGAAGCCTCGAGCGCCAGAGGCATCGTGCCCCGACAGGCCGCGCAGGAAATGAGCGTCGAACGGATCGAGCGCGCCATGGCGACGAGGCGCTGGACGATTTTCTGACCCGGATTATTCATGAAGCTCGTCGCGACGGCGGCAGGAGTACTCATGAAGAATCCGGGTTCAAGGGCGCCATGTATCGGATTCGCTTTCACGGTCGCGGTGGGCAGGGAATCAAGACGGCCAGCCGCATTCTGGGCAGCGCCTTCTTCATCGAAGGCTTCGAGGTCCAGGATGCGCCACGCTACGGAGCCGAGCGACGCGGGGCCCCGATCCATGCCTACGTGCGCGCCTCACGCGAGGGCGTCGACGAACGCGGTCTGATCGAGCACCCGGATCTCGTCGTCGTCGCGGACGAGAGCCTGGTTCGTGTTCCGGCCGCTGGAGTCATGCAGGGACTCGAATCGGCAGGCGTGCTGCTGATCGCCAGCGCCCTGACCCCGGAAGTCTGGCGCGAGCGTCTGGGATACTCGGGGCTCGTGCTCGCCCTGCCGACCGAAAACGCCGAAGAAGCCGACGCGACTACGCTGCTGGGCGCGGCTTGTGTCGGTGCCGCGGCGCGCATGCTGGGGGTGATCTCGCGCTCGAGCCTCGAGGCGGCCCTTCGAGAGGAGCTGGGCGAGCTCGGCGCCGCCAACCTGGAGCGCAATTGCGAGGTGGCCATGCGCAGTTTCGAGCAAATGGCGGACCGACAGGGATGCGTGCGAGAGGGACCCCAGCGAATCGAGCCGAGCTCGCCTCCCGACTGGATCGAGCTGGCGCTCGAGCCGACGTCCCTGGCCGCGCCCGACATCCACGGCGCAAGAACCAGCGAGCAGGTGCCCACGGGCCTGTGGCGCACGAAGCGGCCCGTGATCGAGTACGACCACTGCAATCGCTGCTCGTGGATCTGCAGCACGTTCTGTCCCGACGGAGCGATCGATGTCGGGCCGGAGCGCGAGCCGATCATCGACTACGACCATTGCAAGGGGTGCATGATCTGCGTCGCCGTATGTCCGAGCCACGCCATCCGAGTGGAGCCGGAGGCAAGCGCAGTGGAAATCATCCCGAAGCCTCGAGATGAAGAGCGGGGGAGATCCGCATGAACCGGCGCCTCATTACGGGAAACGCGGCTGCAGCCTGGGGGGCCCGGCTCGCGCGGGTCGATTACATCCCGGCTTTCCCCATCACGCCGCAGACCGAGATCATCGAGACGTTGGGCGCCTGGATCGATAGCGGCGAGATGCCCGCCAGGATGGTCACGATGGAGTCGGAGCACTCGATGCTCACCGCCGCCGGAGCTGCGGCCGCGACGGGGGTTCGCGTCTTCAGCGCAACCTCCAGCCAGGGTCTGCTTCACGCCATGGAGATGCTCTACGCGATTCCAGGTTGGCGCGCGCCTTTCGTGCTCGTGAACGTATCGCGCGGGCTCGCTTCGCCGATCACGCTCGAATCGGACCACAACGACGTACTGGCGGCACGCGACAGCGGCTTCCTCCAGCTCCACTGCGCCACCTGTCAGGAGGTACTCGACGCAACCCTGATCGCCTATCGCCTCGCGGAGGACGATCGCGTCCGGCTTCCCGTCCTCGTGAATCTCGACGGCTTCTATCTCTCGTTCACCCGCGAGCCGGTCGAGATCCCGGATCCCGATCCGGTCCGCAGCTTCCTCCCGGCCTTCGATCCCGGCTCGATACGCTTCCGTGCCGGCGAGCCCGTGAGTCAGGCCGTCGCGGTGCTCGGCGGCTCGGTCTACTCGTACTTCCGATACGAGAGCCATCTCGCCGCGACCGCGGCCGGCGGCGTCTACGACGAGCTCGTCGATGAGTTCGCCGACATCTTCGGGCGCCGCCTCGAAACCGTCGAGTGCTACCGATCCGAAGACGCAGAGTGGGTCTTCCTGATGATCGGATCGTACTCCACCAAGGCGCGCGTCGCGGTGGATGCTCTTCGCGACGCCGGCCAATCGGTCGGCCTGGTGCGGCCGCGCATGCTTCGTCCCTATCCCGCCAAAGCGCTGCAAGAGGCGCTCGCGGGTAAGCGTGGAGTTGCGGTGATCGACCAGAATCTCTCGCCAGGGCGCGGCGGCACCCTCCACGGCGAGCTGGCCTCCGCGCTCTACGGATCGCCCGACGCCCCCTCGGTGCTGACGAGCTTCATCGGCGGCCTCGGCGGGCGCGACATCTCACTCGCGGAGTTCTTCGAGATCATCGACGTCACGCGACGAGCGGAGGAGGAGGGAACCTGCCCGCCGCCCCGCCTGCTCTTCAATGCCAGGGAGCTGCGGGAGGTCCGCAAGCTCCAGGCAATCGCCCACCATGAGAAGGATTCGTCCGGAGTCGATCATGCAGGATGAATCGGTCTTCCAGAGCGTGAAGGACCTGCCGACGAGCCACCTGCTCGGCTCGGGCACCCCGATGTGCGCGGGATGCGGAGGGCTTCAGGCCATCAACCAGATCTATGACGTCCTCGGGGAGAATACCGTCTTCGTCAACGCGGCCGGCTGCATGACGCTCCTCTCCGTCTACCCCTTCACTCCCATGCAGGGATCGTGGCTCTACACATCCATGGGCTCGGCCCCGGCCGGCGCCCAGGGAGTGCGCGACGCACTCGACATCCTGAAGAGCCGCGGCGAAATCTCCGGCGATGAAGACATGCAGGTCGTCGTCCTCACCGGTGACGGATCGGCCTACGGCATGGGGCTCTCGGCGACCTCGAGCGCGATCGATCGCGGGCTCGACTTCATCTATCTCTGTTACGACAACGAGGGGTACGGAAACACGGGCCAGCAATCCTCCTCCGCCACCCCCCACGCCGCCCGTACCGCAACCAGTACCGGCTCCCGTGGCTATCCCGGGTTCAAGAAGGACCTCTTCTCGATCTGGACCGCCAACCGGCCCGTCTATGCGGCGACGGTGATCGGCAGCGAGCCCCTCGATCTGGCGCGCAAGATCGAACGAGCGAGCAAGCTGAAGGGCCCACGTTTCATCCTGGCTCTCTCGCCCTGCCCTACCGGTTGGGACTACGACCCCGCCGATTCGGTGGAGGTCGCGCGGTTGGCGGTCAAGTCCGGCGTATGGCCTCTCAAGGAATACGTGGACGGCCGCACGACTCATACGCGCCCCCCGCGCAAGCGAGAGCTCGTAGAACGCTACCTCGAGCTTCAGGGCCGCTTCGCGCATCTATTCCGGCCCGAGCGAAACGA
>CBDUYG010000391.1:0-4156 GCA_965371385.1 uncultured Myxococcales bacterium
GTGGGCAGCGCCCTCGTCTTCTGCACGCTCACGACTTCGATCGGCTTCTGGGTCTTCGTCTCGTCGGACTTTCGCGGCCTCGCGGAGCTGGGCCTGATCGCCGGCGGAAGCATGTTCATCATCTTTTTCCTGACCCTCACCTATTTCCCCGCCCTCGTCAGCGATGGGCTCGCCATCGATCAGTATCAGCTGCGGGCCGAGCTTCGCTTCGGTGACGGCTGGTGGAATCGCGTCGGGGAGCATCCGCGGGCCGTGGTGGCGATCGCCTTCGTGGCCTTCGTCGGCACACTTCTCCTGCTCCCCGGCACGCGCTTGAATTCGAATGTCATCACGATGCGCGACCCCGATACCGAGTCCGTACAGGCGATGCTCGACCTCCTCGAGGAGCCGGACAACTCGCCCTGGTACCTGAACCTGCTGGCGCCCGATCTCGAGACCGCAGTCGTGCTGGCGAATCGGCTCGAAGAGGCCGAGTCGGTAGACTGGACCCTCACCCTGGCAGACTACGTCCCGAACGATCAGGAGACGAAGCTCGAGATCCTCTCGGACATGGCCACCCAGTTCGAGCCCCTGCCGCCCCTCGATCCCGGGACCCGGAAGAGCCATGGCCCCAGCATCAAGGAGCAGGTCCAGGCTCTGCGCGAGCTGCGGGACTATCTCGACGCCCCGCTCCCGAGAGAGGAAGGCAGCCTCGTGGCCGAGGACGAAGTGAGCGAGATTCGTCGCAGCATGCTGAGGCTGCGTGACCGCTTGAGTGAGTTCCTCGCGCGGATCGAACGCGACGGCGAGGAGATCCGGGCGCTGGCGGAGCTCGAGCGGGTCCTCCTCGGGGGCCTCCCCGAGCAGGTCGATCGCCTGCGCCGGAGCCTGGATGCCAGGGAGATCACGCTGGAGAATCTCCCTTCGCGTCTCGTGGGCCGCATGCTCGCCGAGGACGGCTCCGCTCGGGTGCAGGTCTTTCCGGCCGGAGACATGCTCGATATGGACGACTTCCGAAGGTTCGTCGCCGACGTCACCAACTTCTCCCCGACCGCCACGGGCATGACTCGTAACCAGGTGGAGATGGGCCGGGCGACCGAGATCTCCTTCTATCGCGCCATGTCCGCGGCCGTTCTCTCCATCGCGCTGCTGCTCTTTCTCTTGTGGCGCAGCATGAGCGACGTGCTGCTCGTGATGACTTCGCTCTTCCTGGGCGCGACACTGACGGGTGCCAGCATGGTCGCGCTCGGGATCACCTTCGACTTCACCAACGTGATCGTGATCCCTCTGCTCTTCGGGATCGGCGTCGACAGCGCGATCCACCTGATCCAGCAGGAGAAGGACAACCCGAGCGGAGGGCTCGATCTGCTCGGCAGCGTCACGGCGCGCGCGGTCTTCTACAGCTCGCTCACCACGATGGTGAGCTTCGGCACCATGTCCCTGGCGGGCCACAACGGCCTGCGAGGATTGGGGATCCTGCTCTCCCTCGGCCTCTTCTACACCGTGACCTCGGTGCTCTTCGTGCTTCCGGCCCTGATCAAGCTACGCGCCGAGGCGCGCGATCGACGGGCCAAGCGCAAGGTTCCACTGGTGAGCTGAGAGCCACCCGACCGGCTTCCGACTTGCTCGATTCAATCGATTGATTCGCTTCCGTCATCGAGTGAGTCGGGTTTCGGGAATTCAAACTGGAATACACTTCGCAGCCTGGGCAAGGGTGCCGCCCGGCGTACGAAGGTCGCCCCGAGCAGATCGTTCACCCGGGCATGCATCTCGGAGCTGTCGAGGATCCCCACGTGGGTGTACCGGAGTCCGAGGAGGGATCGCGACTCGCTCTGGGCCTCCGGGCGCAGGGCGCTCTCGAGGGTCACCACCCCGTCCCCCGAGCGGCCGAACGAGCCCGAGGTCTTCTGGAATCCGAAGACCATGTGGTAGCGGGTCGCCTCCGGCAGGCGACGCCTCGACTCTCGGCCCTCGGAGCTCTGGTAGAAGAGACCTTCGAGAAAGTCGCTGCCGGGCGCCATGTCGATCCAGGAGTCCACGACCACGGGCGACTGATCCACTCCGATCTGCGCGGCTGCGTGTCCTCCGAAAGGGGTAGAGATCGAGATGAAGAGAGGGACGTTGTCGTACCCGGACTTGTCGTTGGCATCGAGGATGGCCGAGCGGGCGATCAGGCCTCCCATGCTGTAAGCCACGATGGCCAGCTCGTCGAACTCGTAGCGGGCCTCGAGCGCGGCCCCCACCTGGTTGAGATGCCCCCCGAGCTCCCCCAGGTGCACCGCGGATGGGTAGTAGTAGAGCCAGGGCTGGAAGCGACTTCGGTCGAGAGATTCCACCAGGCTCTTGAATTGAACCGGAGTGCCCGAAACTCCATGCACGAAGAGGACGGGAACCTTCCGGGGATCGAAGGGCTCCAGGAAGTAGATCCCCGCCCCCGCTTTGACGATAAAGTTCATCGGCTTCCAGAGGCTGTTCCTGCCGATCTCCAGTGCGAAGCGCGGATCGTCCAGATCCGTCACCACTCCGATCGCCGACAGGTTCCACACGCTCTGGTGAATCTGCTCGTCATAGCTTCGAGCGGTCAGCGCGGCGATCTTCACGGGACTCTTCACGGGCACTCGCCCGTCCCGAGGAATCACCAACTCGAGATCTGCGAGGATGTCGTTCATTACGAGAGCGTGTGTGGGAGCCGTATCCGCGCGAGTTGCGGGCTCGTCGGGGTCATAGTGGAGGTTCTGATTCTCGTCCACGAATGCGACCACGGAGTAGCTCCCGGGCACGACCTTGAACCCAAAACGGCCCGGCTTGCTCCGCATGAAGTGATCGACGATCTCCGGCTCGCCCCCCTCCTCGTGCCGAATCAGGACGACGACGATCGGACCCATCTCTCCATCGTCGGTCGACACCACTCCGCCGATGAAGGCCGCCGACTCGATCGCATCGAGGGCCTTCTGCTGCCGTCTCAGGTCGGAGAAGAGACAGCCGCTCGATGACACGACAGCGCCGAGCAGCGCGAAGAGCAGAAGAGCCCGAATCAATCCTCTCATGGCCCGGGAGGGTATCACGTCATCGGCGCCGGGCAGCCTGGACTTCATCCGGCCGACGCACTAGCTTGCCCGGACACGATGCGATCCAAGGGGGGAATCGAGGCATCCATGGGAAGAATCGAGGTCGAGCCGATTCAACACCCCCGTGACACGACGCGATTCGTCCGCACCTGGTGGCGCGTCTTCCGCGACGATCCCCACTGGGTCCCGCCCCTGATCTTCGAGCGGAAGCAGTTCTTCCATCCCCGGAAGAACCCCTATTTCAAGGTCGCCGACCTCCAGTGCTTCATCGCCACCCTGGATGGTGAAGCGGTCGGGACGATCGCAGCCACCGTCGACCACGAGTACCAGAAGCACGAGCCGGGGGTGGCGTTCTTTGGATTCTTCGAGTTCATCGAAGACATCCGTGTGGCGCGGGCCCTGTTCGAGGCCGCCTGCGAATGGATGCGCGGACGCGGGATGCACAGATTGATCGGCCCCTTCAACCTCAACAGCAACCACGAGTTCGGGCTCCTCGTCGACGGCTTCGACAGCGACCCCTGCGTGGCAAACCCGCACAACAGTGCCTACTTCCCCGGCATCTACGACGAGCTCGGGCTCACGAAGGTGATGGACTGGTATGCGTATACCATCGATCTGCGGGGTGACGAGGTAAAGCGTGTGCGGAAGGTGACGGATCGGCTCCTCAGCCGGAACCCGGCCATCAAGCTGCGCAACCTCGACATGAAGAACTACGAGCGGGACATCCTCCTGCTCCACAAAATCTACGACGACGCATGGGAGCACAACTGGGGACATGTGCGCGTGAGCCAGGAGGAGTTCCTCCACCTCGCCAATGGGTTCAAGCTCTTCGTCGACCCGACCCTCTGCTTCGTAGCCGAGGTCGAAGGCGAGGTGGCGGCGATCTCGGTGACGTTTCCCAACTACAACACGATCGTCAAGGAGCTGAACGGCCGGCTCCTACCCTTCGGTTGGTACAAGCTCCTCACCGGGGGAAAGAAGCTCGACACGATAAGGGTCTTCATGCTCGGAGTGGCGCAGAAATTCCAGAACCTGCCCCTGGGCGCTCCCCTCTACTCGAAGACCTGGGA
This sequence comes from uncultured Myxococcales bacterium, assembly GCA_965371385.1. Taxonomy (GTDB): domain Bacteria; phylum Myxococcota_A; class UBA9160; order UBA9160; family UBA4427; genus CBDUYG01. The sequence goes on from CBDUYG010000391.1 coordinate 4,118, forward strand.
TCGCGCCCTCGAGATCGGCATCCACACCGCCGAGGCGTC
>CBDUYG010000392.1:0-4151 GCA_965371385.1 uncultured Myxococcales bacterium
CCCGCCCGAGCACCCCTGGAGCAGGGCGGCAACGGCTGTGATTCCGATCGCGAGGTTGGGGGTGCGCATGGCGATCTTGTTTAGCAGGTTTTCGCCGGGACGATCGCTGAGCCCGATGAGGGGGTCGGTCGGGTCCGTAGAGCAGGCGTCGACCAGTGGATTCAAGCGAGCTCGGGCAACTTCTCGCCGGCGAAGAAGCGCCGCGGGTTGTCGACCAGCAGCCGATCGATCTGCTCGTCGTTCACCCCGGCCTCCTTCAGCAGTGGAATGATGCGCTCGCTGAAGTGGCTCGGATTCCACACCTGAGACATCGCCTCGAGTACGGCGGGCGGGAAGGTCTCGCCGCGCCAGCACCACACCGAATCGTGGGAGACCACGACCCTGTCACCTGCCCCTCTCTGAATCAAGGCCGCGAGCGAGGCGACCCGTTCGGCGTCCGGGTGAAGTATGTCGAGACCGAATCGATCGAAGCCCAGGTAGGAGCCACCCCGTGCGATCTTCATGTGATATTCGATATCCGAGGTGCCGCACGAGTGCCCGATCACGATCCGGTGGGCGGGAGTGCCCCCCTCGGTGAGCACCTGCTGCTGGAGGTCGCCGACGGTGCCCTGGTCGGTGTGGGTCGTGACGGGCGCACCGGTCTCGCGAGAGGCACGCGCGGCGGCTTCGAAGATCGAGCGCTCATGGTCGCTCATCCGATCCGGCCCGGTCGCGACCTTGATGATCCCGGGCCGAATGCCCGTCCCCCCGACTCCCTCCTCGAGCTCGCGAATGAAGAGCTCGCTCATGGGCTCGACGATCGAGCCGAAGTTCGAGCGGAAGTGCCAATAGGGAACGCCCCCCTCGGACTCCTTGTAGAGGCCGGTGGCGCAGATGATCTGGAATCCCGTCTTCTGGGCCACCTTGGCGATGAACTCGACGTCGCGGCCGAGGTCGTTGGGGCAGGGGTCCACCATCGAGCGGAAGCCGAGGGCCTTGATCTCTTCGATGCGATCCACGCAAGCAGAGAATCGCTCCTGCTCGTTGGCTCCCGCCTGGATGGTATTCGACTCCCAACCCGGGTAGCCGATCATCAGGTGCTCGTGCATCAGTGTGGGGCCGAGCTGGTCGGGGTGGATCGTTCCGGTCACGGTCTGGATCTGGGCGTCGGACATGGTCTTCTCCTCCATCTCTCCGCTGCGCGGCCCACGCAATCGTATCCCAGGACGCTGTGCCCGCCGAATGCGACGGTCTGGTTGCCCGGCCGGGGTCCGTGGATCATTGTACAATTTCATGCGGTGCGGCTTCAACACACACGGAGCACCGAATGCCGGGGCATCGAATACCCGAACACCGAGAAGGAAGAGCGCATGTCGGACGATGTCGCGAGACTCATGACGGGAGAATCGTGGCGCGATTGGTGTGATCGCCTGAAGGCGGTCGGCGATGAGATCCTTTCGGATGCGTTTCCCAGCGATCCCCGCGATCGGGCCGAGGGTTATCGCCATCTGACGCGTCTGGTGGTGCACGCCCTTCAGATGGAGATCGAGGCCGGCGATCCCCTGCACCCCGAGTTCGTTCGCTATGAGACTCCCCACAATCAATGGGGCGGCCCGAATCCCGACAACATCTACCTGCGCGCCAACATCGATGCGACCTCGACCTATCGTGTCTGGGCCGATGTGCGGGGCATGCGTCAGGCCATCTTCTCTCTCAATGAGGGGGATATGCAGCTCAGGGAGCTCGGAGTCTTCAGCGAATGCACACTCGCTGAGCTCGAAGTCGATGATGAGGGACGGCTCGAGATCTGGATCTCTCCCGACGAGCAGGCGCGTAACTGGATGCGCTCCGACCCGAAGGCGAGGCTGCTCACGATTCGTATCTACCAGAGCGACTGGGACGAAGACGCACGACCCGTGTTTCACATCGAAAGGGTCGGAGCCGAGGGCGTGCCTCGTCCTCCGCTCGCCCCGGCCGACGTGACGAAGGGGCTCGATCGGGCCGCGCGTTGGGTCGAGGCCTCTGCTTCCTTCTGGAACCAGTACACGAACGCCGGCTGGAATCGCGCCACCCCGAATGAGGCGATGGCTCCGCGCTCTACTCCGGGAGGCGCGGACAACATCCTCTATGGCAGCTGCTTCTGGCAGCTGGCCCTGGACGAGGCGCTCGTGCTCGAGTGCCGGGCTCCGGACGCCGACTACTGGAGCTTCACCCTCCACACCCTGGCCTGGCTGGAGTCGGGATCCTTCGCGGATCGTCAGACGAGCCTGAACGGCCATCAGACTCACGTCGACGGCGATGGTCGGGTGCGGATCGTGCTGGCGCACGAAGATCCCGCTTCGCCCAACTGGATCGATATCGAAGGTCGTGAGCGCGGGCTCCTGGTCTATCGCTGGGTCTGGTCGCGTGACAACCCGGTTCCCGAGGCGAGAGTCGTGAAGCTCGCGGAGCTGCGGGCCGCGTTGCCGCCGGATCATCCGACGGTCGAACCGGATACGCGGCGTATCAGCCTGGCGCGCCGCCGGGAATCGGCCTGGAACCGCTTCCAATGATCGAGCGGACGAAGGATGGTCGCGCATGAAATGGACTCCCCCTGCGAGGCCCGAGTGGATGCTGCGCATGAACGCGCACGCGGAAGCCGTAGGTGGCTCACGTTATCTCGTCAGTCTCGATCCCGAGGAGCTGATCTGCTGTGCGCGCGCGGGGACGGGGTTGGACGATTTCGGCGAGGGAGAGTGGCGCAGTCATTACGACGTCCTGATGCCCGCCCTCGAAGACGAGGCCGAGCTGCATCTCGCCGGCCGCCTGGTCGTGCGCACGGAGGTGCTCCGTTCCCTGCGCAATCGTTTGCAGCTCTGCGACCTCTGGACGCGCCGTCCCGAGATCCTCGAAGACACCCTGGCACCGCCGGTCTTCGTCGTCGGCAGCCCGCGCTCGGGCACCTCGATCCTGCACGAGCTGATGGCCTGCGACCCCGCTTCCCGCTCTCCTTCGATGTGGGAGATGATGCATCCGGTGGAGTCCCTTGGTGGAGATTCCCTGCGCGATACAGGGGATCGGGTGACCCGTTTCTGGAACGACCTGCAGCCCGAGTACGAGTCGATGCACGCCAACTCGGGGGATCTCCCCAATGAGTGCATCTTCATCACGATGAACGAGTTCCTCTCCGATCAGTGGGGAGGCTGCCACGCCATACCGAGCTATCAGCGTTACTTGAATACCACCGATCATCGTCCCGCCTATCGCTTTCACGAGCGATTCCTCCGCACCCTCCAGCAGCGCTCGCGTGGGGAGCGATGGCTGCTGAAGGCGCCGAGTCATCTCTCCCAGCTTCGTGCGCTCTTTGATGTATATCCGGGCGCGAGGATCGTGCGCACCCACCGCGATCCGCTGAAGACGATCCCGTCGGCCCTGAGCCTGATGGGAACCCTCAAGTGGATGCGCGGAGAGAATGCCCAGATGGAGCGTGCTCCGAAGCGGCTGGCATTCGGCTACGCCGACCTTTACGCGCGGGAGATCGAGGAGCGCGCTGCTGGAGTGCTGCCCGACGATCGCTTCGTCGACGTCCGCTACCACGACCTGCTGGCCGACCCGGTGGAGACGATTCGCGGGGTCTACGAGGGTCTGGGCTGGCGACTCTCGAACGACGTCGCCCAGTCGATCCGCGACTACATCGCCGCCAAGCCAAAGGCCAGTCGCGGCGCCCACCGCTACTCCCTCGAGGAGATGGGCCTCGACCCGGCGAGCGAACGCGAGCGCTTTCGCGACTACCAGGAGCGCTTCCAGGTCCCCGACGAGGCTTGAGAGCGGCCGGGTCCGCCGGCCGCTGTGGTCGACGGATGGCCTTCACGCCTCACTCGAATGCTCGGTTGTGGCCATTGGTCGCACGGGATTTGAATCCCCTTGTTCCCTATACTCGCGGTCCACATCGGGGGCTGCGGAAGTTCGATACGGGTCGACCATCGCCTCGGCAGCCGATCGGAATCTCCCGGATCGAACGATCGGCGAAACGAAGAGCCGAGCGATCACTCGAGCGAGAACAAAGCGAACACAGCGAAGGAAGCGAGCGTGAAGCTCTCCGTGCGGGGCACCGCCCCCTTTGCCGCCCTCTCCGTCGCGATCGCGATCACGACCGCCATGTTCTACTCGCATCCCGATGTCGAGAGGGTCGT
>CBDUYG010000393.1:0-4146 GCA_965371385.1 uncultured Myxococcales bacterium
AGACCGGAGCGACGATGGAGAGCAGCTCGGCGATCACGATCGGCCCTTCCGCCGCCCGCACGCTCTAGCGACTCACTCCATCGCCGGTCGACGTCGTGCTTCCTAGAGAGCCTCGAGCATGAGATCCGTCAGCTTGCGGCTGAAGTCCGCAGGATCGGCGAGTTGGCCGCCCTCCGCCAGCTGGGCCTGGCGGAAGAGGAGCTCGGCGTAGCTGGCGACGCGCTCATCCTTGGAATCTCCCTCGAAGATCTCCTGCAGCTTCACCAGCAGGGGATGCCCGGAGTTGATCTCGAGCACCGGCTTGACGGTCGGCACGTCCTGCCCCGCCTGGCGCAGCATCGCCTCGAGCTGAGGGGTCAGCCCCCCCTCCTCGAGGACCAGACACGCAGGAGATGACGTCAGGCGCTTCGAGAGCCTCACCTCCGAGACTTCCTCCTTCACGGCGTCATGCAGGGCGCCGATCAGATCCTTGAAGGACGCCTCCTCCTTCTGGCGGTCGGCGTCGTCTTCGGCCTTGGAGTCGGAGTCGGAGTCGGAGTCGGAGTCGAGCTTCGCCTCGCCCTGCCCCGCCGACTTGAATTGCTTCTCATTGAACGCCGGGGGCATCTGCGCGAGCCAGACCTCGTCCACCGGATCCGAGAAGAGGAGCACCTCGATTCCCTTCGCCTTGAAACCCTCGAGATGGGGCGAGTTGGCGAGGATGTCGATCGAGGGGCCGGCGAGGTAGTAGATCTCCTCCTGCCCTTCGGGCATGCGCTCGACGTAATCCGCGAGGCTGGTGAGCTCGCTCTCGTGATGGGTCGAGCGGCAGAGCATCAGGTCGAGGATGCGCTCGCGCTTCTCGTCCCACTGGAGCAGACCCTCTTTCAAGACCGGGCCGAACTCCGCCCAGAAGCTCAGGTACTTCTCGGCGTCGTTCTTCTCGAGGGTATTGAGCTCATCCAGAACCTTCTTCACCAGATACTTGCGAATGGCCTGGATCTGGCGGTCCTGCTGGAGCATCTCGCGAGAGACGTTGAGCGAGACGTCCTCCGCATCGACGACACCGCGCACGAAGCGGAGATAGTCGGGCATGAGGTCGCGGCACTCATCCATGATGAAGACCCGACGCACGTAGAGCTGGATGCCGCGGTGGGCCATCTCCCGGTGGTAGAGGTCGAAGGGCGCGACCGAGGGGATGTAGATCAGGGAGCAGGCTTCGAATGTCCCCTCCATGCGGCTCGAGAAGTGCAGCAGGGGCTCGCGGAAATCGTGGGAGATGTGCTTGTAGAACTCGCGATACTCCTCGTCGCTGACCTCGGACTCGGGGCGTAGCCAGATCGCCTTCATCGAATTGATCGGCTCGTTCGAGGGCTCGGGTGCTTCGCTCTCGTCGTCCGATTTCTCCGGCGCGGGAAGCATCTCGAGTCGGATCGGATAGGCGACGAAGTCCGAGTACTTCTTCACGGTGCGGCGCAACACCCACTCGTCGCTGAAGTCCTCGAGGCCATCCTCTGCGTCGGCTTCCTTGAGATGGAGGATCACGCTGGTGCCGGCCTCGTCGCGCTCGGCGTCCTCGAGCGTGTAGCCCCCACCGCCGTCGCTCTTCCAGAGCACCGCCTTCGATTCGCCCGCCTTGCGCGTGATGACCGAGATCTCGTCCGCAACCATGAAGGCGGAGTAGAAGCCGACACCAAACTGACCGATCAGCTCGGGCACGTCGAGCTTGCCCTTGCTCTGCTTCATCTTCTCCAGGAACTCGGAGGAGCCCGACTTTGCGAGAGTGCCGAGGTGATCGATCGTCTCTTCGCGCGTCATTCCGATGCCGTTGTCGGCGACGGTGAGCGTGCGCGCGTCCTTGTCGCCGATGAGTTGAATGCAGGACTCGCCGCCAGGCAGCAGCTCCGGCTGGGTGAGCCCGGCGAAGCGCAGCTTGTCGATGGCATCCGACGCGTTCGAGATCAGCTCCCGAAGGAAGACCTCCTTGTGCGAATAGAGCGAGTGAATCATCAGGTCGAGGAGTTGCCTGGTTTCGGCCTCGAACTCGTAGCTTTCAGTGCTTCCCATATGCCTCTTGCTTCCTTCCTGCGTGTTGGATTCCGGTGTCGAACGGGCGGGCCGGACAGGGCCGGCGGTCCAGCCGGATCAGCGAGCGGCGTAGCATAAGCACGTGGCGCGCTCGGCAATGCCCAGAAGTGCCTCACCCGAATAAAAAGCTGGCTTCATCCGTATATTGAGATACACTGATGAACTGATTGAGCCGAAACCGAGTCGAGCCCAATGGGCAACCGGCCGAACGAGGAACCGAAGGCCTCAACTATCTGGAACGCAAACGGTATCTTCTTCGACCCGCTCGATCCTCCGAACCGTCCATCAGGTTCCCCGCAGGGAGTTCTTCAACATGAGAGTGCCCGATCGTAGCTCCACCTTTGTTTCGCTCCTGAATGAAAGGATCCTGGTCCTCGACGGGGCGATGGGGAGCATGGTCCAGACCTTCGGTCTGGTGGAGGAGGATTTCCGCGGCGACCGCTTCAGGGATCATCACAAGGACGTCCGGGGCGACAACGAGCTCCTCTCCCTGACCCGACCGGACATCATCAAGAAGATCCACAGCGACTTCCTGGCGGCCGGCGCCGACATCCTCGAGACGAATACCTTCGGTTCGAACGCCATCTCCCAGCGAGACTACGAGCTCGATGACCTCCCCGAGCTGGTGCACGAGCTCAACCTCACTTCTGCGCGCCTCGCCCGGGAGGTCGCGGACGAATGGACGGCGAAGACCCCGGACAAGCCGCGCTTCGTGGCCGGCGCGATCGGACCCACGGGCAAGACCCTCTCGCTCTCACCCAAGGTCGAAGATGCCTCCTTTCGCGACCTGACCTGGGACGATCTCGAAATCGCCTATGCGGATCAGACCCGGGCGCTGATCGAGGGCGGCGTCGATATCATCCTGATCGAGACCATCTTCGACACGCTCAACGCAAAGGCGGCGATCTTCGCCGTGCAGCGTGTCTTCGACGAGGTCGGGAGGAAGCTCCCGATCATGATCTCGGTGGCGATCACCGACGCGAGCGGGCGCACCCTCTCGGGTCAGACGGTCGATGCCTTCTGGCGCTCGGTGGAGCACGCGAATCCGATCTCGGTGGGTGTGAACTGCTCGCTCGGTGCAACCGAAATGCGGCCCCACATCGAAGAGCTCGCGCGAATCGCCCACACCCGTGTCTCCTCCTACCCGAACGCCGGCCTGCCCAATGCCTTCGGCGAATACGACGAAGCGCCCGAGGTGACGGGCAAGCTCGTAGGTGAGTTTGCGACGAGCGGTCTCGTGAACATCGTCGGCGGCTGTTGCGGCACCACGCCCGACCACATCCAGGCAATTGCGAACGCAGTCGCAAATGTAACGCCGCGCGAAGCCCCTTCCTCCGAGGGCGTCGAAACGACCTTCTACAGCGGTCTCGAGCCCCTCGCGATCCGCGCGGACTCCAACTTCCAGATGATCGGCGAGCGCACCAACGTCACCGGCTCGGCCAAGTTCCGCAAGCTGATCAAGGTCGGTGACATGGACACCGCCGTCGAGGTCGCTCTCCACCAGGTGCGAGGCGGCGCGAACCTTCTCGACGTCAACATGGACGAAGGCCTGCTCGACTCCGAGGCCTGCATGACCCGCTTCCTCAACCTGATCGCCACCGAGCCCGACATCGCGCGCATCCCCGTCGTGATCGACAGCTCGAAGTGGAGCGTGCTCGAGGCCGGGATGAAGTGCGTACAGGGCAAGGGCGTCGTGAACTCCATCTCGCTCAAGGAGGGCGAAGAAGTCTTCCTCGATCACGCACGGACGATCCGGCGCTACGGCTTCGGCGTCGTCGTGATGGCCTTCGACGAAACCGGTCAGGCGGACAACGTCCCGCGCAAGGTCGAGATCTGCCGGCGCGCGTACGAGCTCTTGACCGAGCAGGCCGACTTTCCGCCCGAGGACATCATCTTCGACCCCAACATCCTGGCGGTGGCGACCGGAATCGAGGAGCACAACCGCTACGCCCTCGACTTCATCGAGGCCGCTCGCACGATCAAGGAGACCTGCCCGGGCGTGCACATCAGCGGCGGCGTCTCGAACCTCTCGTTCTCGTTCCGGGGCAACAACCGCGTGCGCGAGGCGATCCACTCGGC
>CBDUYG010000394.1:0-4127 GCA_965371385.1 uncultured Myxococcales bacterium
CCTGGCCTCTCCCGCCTCCGCGAGCCTCGACGCCGAAGAGGCGGAAGCGCTCGCGATGGCCGATTGGTTCGAGGGAGTCCCCGACGACCGGATCTCGCGGCTCACGCCTGCCGCGGTCGCGAGGCTGGAAGCGATGCTCTCCGATCCGGCGCGGAGCCTGCGGCACGCGGCCATCATCGAGCTGCTCGGGCGGGCCGGCGGGCCCGGCGTCTACGAAATCCTCGCGGCTCTCGACCCGGCGCCTCCCGAGGGAGAGGTCAAGGGAGAGGCCGAGGGAGAGGTCAAGGGAGCGGTCGACAGAGAGGTCGGGGGGGAGGTCGAGGGAGAGGCCATGGAAGAGGTCGAAGGCTCGGTCTACCGAGCTCGCCTCGCCGTGCCCCTCGCCCTGGGATATCTCGCGCGGGAGGACGATCGCGCGCTCCAGCGGCTCCTTTCGAAGGCGGAGTCCAGACGCAGCGCGCAGTGGCGCTACCGCCAGCTCGACGGGGATCGTCTGGCCGAGCTGATGCAGATACAGGCCCTCACCGGCCTCGCGGTCTCGGGGCGGGGTGATGCGCTCCGAACCCTGCAGCGGCTCTCGCAGAAACCGGATGCTCCTGAGCGAGGAAGCCAGGCCCGACACTCGGATGATCGTATTCGCGAGCACGCGAGGGAGATGACCCGGCTCCACGCCGAGATGCGCGTGCGCGGACGGGAGGAGTGAGGATGCGTCGTCCGATTCCGCTCGTCTCTCTGTTCGTCTCTCTATTCGGCTCGCTACTCGTGATCCCTCTCGCCTTGATATTCGCCCTCCCGGCGCAGGCCGCTCCCCTGAAGGAGACTCACAGCCTCCCCTTCTTCGTGCACATCGACATGATCGACCCTGGTGCGGGCCGGGATCTCGCATACTTTCAGCAGCTCATCGGAGAGCGGACGGGAGACGCGAACGTCCTCATCCAGGGGCACCAGGGTCCCGCAGACGTGGGCTGTTGCGTCGAGATCGATCCCGTCAGCGTGACGACCTTCGGAAGCCCGGGCGACGGCCTCGACATCATTTCGAATGCCTCGGATATGGCCAGTGTGCAGGCCAATGGCCCGGGCGCGTACCTGGTACAAACGATCCAGTATTGCGCGGGCAACGTCGGTAGCGGCATCCGCGGCTGCGGGGTGCAGCCCGGCAACTTCTTCATCGTCTCGCTGGATGCCGAGGACACGAAGTTCCTCTCGATCGTGATCGCCCACGAGCGCGGTCACAATGCCGGCCTGGGCCATACGTCGTCCAACGTATGTGAGCTCATGCAGTCGCTCAGCGGTGGCGGCTGCCTCTCGCTGTCGGCGTGCAACGCGTTCATCGCAAAGGCCGACACGAGCGGCGGGGTCTGTGACTGCCTCGGAGATGTTCCAGGAGACTCGCCTCTGCCGATGGGCGAATCGTGCGGCTCCGGTCTCGTCTGCTCCGAGGGGATCTGCGGCGATCTCAATGGACTCGCCGGGGCTGAGCTGATCTCCGCGGGGGGGCCGGGAACGTCCACGGGTGTGAACGCAAACGAGATCCTCAGCCAGAGCCCCGCGACGGGTGGCTGGAGCGCAGTCGCCGGGGCGGGGAGCGAGATTTCGGGCCTTGCGTACGATCGGGGCAACGACATCCTCTACGGAATCGAGGTGCTCTCAGGCGATGATGCCCTGGTGGTCCTCGACCCGGATACGGGAGCGGTGGTCTCGACCATCGGGCTGCTGGGCGGTCGCGACGGCACGATCGCTCTCGCATTCGACCCGCGTCCATCGGGAGATCGACTCCTCGCCATCCACGTCGACGACGACTTCTACGGGACCCCCTGCTCCTCGATCAACGCCATCACGCCCCCCTGTGTGAGCGAGCTCTTCGAGATCGATCCGAGCAACGCGAGCGTGAGCCGACTCGGCGAGCTCAACCAGCTGATCATCACGGACGGCGTCACGGGGCTCGCCTGGGATGACGCCTCGGGCACCCTCTACGGGACGACTCCCGCCGGAATCGACATCCTCGAGATCTCCGGCTGCGATGGCTTCGTCTGCGGAAATACGCCGATCAGCTCAATCTATCGCGACGCGGCTGCCCTCGGCTTCGATCCCGTGACGGGACGGCTTCTGCGGCAAGGAGACAACGGCTACGGCCTCAGCACGTTCGATGTGGTCGACCCCGCGACGGGCGAGATCGAGACCACGATCGGCGTCGATGCCTTCACCGCGGGTGGCCTGGCGGTCCGAGACGTGCCCGAGCTGGGCCTTGCCAGTGGCCTGCCCTTCGGGGTGGCGGCTCTCGTCGCCCTCGATCGGGTGCGTGGGCGCAGAGTGTGGCGGCGCGCCGCGTAGCCCGACTGCGGGACCCGGCACCTCTAAAGGAGTCACCGCGCAGATCCGATGATGAGACCTCGGACTGAACTTCGGAGGTTCCATGGCTGGGTCCCAGCTGATTCTCGTTCTCACCAGCGCTGCGTTCTTTCTGAGTGCAGCGGGCGTTGGTATTCGGTTGCTCATGCTCGCGCGCCGAACCCGTGGGCTGCCCGAGCGCCTCATGGGTGTTGGCCTGACCTGCGTCATCACGCTCTACATCCCGATCATGGCCTACTCCGGGATTGGCCGGCTCGCCGTATCGGAGGTGAAGGTCGGGGTGCTCGCCTTCGGGTCGATCTTCATTTGGCTGGGGGTCACCTGTCTGGTCGCGTTTACCTGGAAGGTCTTTCGCCCGGACGAGGATTGGGCCCTGGCACTGACCGTCCTGCTCGGATCGGGAGTCGCGGCGGCCTGTGGCGGCATGGTCGCCTCATTGCTCTCGAGTCCCGGCGAAGCCCGCTCCTTCGAGGTCGCACAGCTCTGGACCGGGCTCCTGCGCGTTCCCATGCTGATCAGCTTCGGCTGGACTGGCCTGGAAGGCCTCCATCAATATCGGCTCGCCCGTCGCCGGTATGCCCTCGGGCTGGGCGATCCGGTGGTGGCCAATCGCTTCCTGCTCTGGGGTGTCGTCGGACTCGTACAGGTCGTCATCACGAGCGTCAGTGTGGTCCTGCACTTCCGAGGGGCCGGGATGATGGGGTCACCGGTGGCGCTCTTCATCATGGCGGTCGGGGGATTGGTGGGAGCCGTCTTCTTGATTCTGACCTTCCTGCCGCCGAAGGCCTACGTGAGCTTCGTGCGCCGTCGCGCTGCGGCCGAGGGGATCTGAATGGCGGAGACACCGGCCTTCGATTTCGTCTGTGAGCAACTCGAGGAGCGCACCTCTTTCGATCGTCTCGAAGCGCGCGGAACCGTGCGTCTGGCTCTGAAGTCGGCCGGGCTCGAGCCGCGCAGCATCAGCTCCGATCAGATGAAGGTCGTATTGGAGAAGGTGCTTCCCGGCGAGCTGGCGGCGCGAGGCATCGAAGACTCCGAGGCCGTGTGTCGGACGCTGGCGACGCAGGTCATCGGTGTCGCGGGAAGTGGAGAGAACGACAGCCCCGAGGAAGTCTTTGCCCGGCTGGGCCGGAGCTGATCGGCCGGTCCCTCTCATCCAGGGCCGCGAATCGGGCCCATCCACCCCACTCGGCCTGAATTCCCCGGGAGGCTCCTTGCACGAGCCAATCGCCCGGTACCCCGCTCTCGGCGTGCGGGTCGGTTACCATTGCGACCGCGTCGATATCTACCCGGTACCGACGACCCGAACGGGGCTGGGCTCGGTTCAGGTTCGATCGCCCAGAGGAGGCGAGACATGGGCAAGGCAGCGAACGCGCTGGAGCGATTCGAAAAGGTCGTTGGCAGCGAGGAAGGTGTAGGCGAGTGGTTCGAGGTCGATCAGGATCGGATCAACGGCTTCGCGGATTCGACCCTCGATCATCAGTTCATCCACGTCGATCCCGAAAAGGCCGCAAAGCTCTCACCCTACAAGGTCACGATCGCCCACGGCTTTCTCACCCTCTCCCTGCTCCCCCACCTCGGTTCGAAGATCCCCCCGGTGGATCCCCAGGCGTACGACGGGATCGCGATGGGGATCAACTATGGGCTCGACAAGGTGCGCTTTCCTGCGCCGGTCAAGGTCGGCTCGCGTGTTCGCGCTCGCCGCGCCCTGGTCTCGGTGGAGCAGAAGGCTCCCAACACCCTCCAGCTCAAGCAGAAGGTGACGATCGAGATCGAAG
>CBDUYG010000395.1:0-4125 GCA_965371385.1 uncultured Myxococcales bacterium
CGAATGGATCCGCGACGGGAAGCGCCGCAACGCGAATCCCGAGATGGTCTCGCAGATCCAGGACCTGGAGGATCGCCAGATCCAAGCGGTGCTGGATTACGTCTCCCGACTCGAGCCTGCCCCGGAGTTCCAGGCTCCGGCTGGCTGGCGAAATCCCGACTTCGAGGGGACCCGGCCCTTCCCCGGCTCGAATCAGTGAGCGGATCGGAGCGCGCGCCCCGCGCCCGGGCCCGGTCGATCCACCGCAAGTGAAGGGAACCCGCAGCTGCACCGAAATTGGCAGCCAGGCGGTCGCAGGTTGGCAACGATTTCACTTGCTTTTTTACTTGCCTTTACCTCTACGCTTCTCAATCGTTTTCTTCATCCAAGAGGGCGTCCCGTCTCCGGTAACGCGATCGAGCAACCGGTCGGTGGCGATGCCTTCAGCTTCACGGCCTTTCCTCAGACTGTCATAACGGGTCATCGTGAATGTTCCCCAGTTCGACGGCCCGTTGGCAAGCCCAAAGTTTCGGTACCAGCCTGTAGGTTAAGGATTTTGTCTGGCCATCAGGCTGCTTCCCTCTCTTGCTCTTCCCACCGTTCAATGAATCTGGAGGGCGGCAGCCCTCCCAGCGACCCATGCGGTCGCTCCTCGTTGTATTCCTGAAGCCACGACTCGGAGGCTTCCCTTGCTTCCCGGACCGACTCGAAGAGCCATCGGTTCAGGCAGCCATCTTGGAACACGCCATTGAAGCTTTCGTTGTAACCGTTCTGCCAGGGACTCCCGGGCTCGATATTTCAAGTGACGAACTCATCGCTGCCTCCGCTCGCCGAGCGAGCGATCGAGAAAACGTCCGTCGCTCATGAGTCGAGCTGACGCGAAGCGCCAAAGAGGAGACCGGACGTGCCGTGGACTCCCGCGGCGCGGCCGACGCTTCAGCGGGCGCGGAAGCGGTGCACCCAGACCAGATGATCCTCGTCCCACTCCATGCCACGGTGCATGCGCAAGATGAGGTCGCGGTACTGCTCCAGACTCTGGAAGCCCTCGGCCTGGGCTTCGGCTTCGCCCATGTCGCCGAGCCGCTCACGGACGACCGAGACCACCTCGAACACGGTGCCTTCGAGTTCGAAGGTTTCGCCGGGATGGGCATAGACTCCGTCGCGCCGCTGCTCGGTCTTGCGGCCTGCGAGGGCCGCGTCCACGAGGCGCGCCTGGCTCACGAGTCGGTCGATCTCGCAGGTCTTCTCCGGATAGTCGGCCATGCAGCTCCCCTTCAGCCCCCGATCGATACACTCCCCGGCCTCGACGGATGCAAACGGTGGAGGGCGATCTGTGCCGCCACCCCACCTCGCCTAGAAGATATCTTCCCGGATCGCGCGCCGCGTATCGATCGTGCGCCGGCGCCCGGTCGCCGTCTCTTGCGGCTCGGTGCCTTCGAGGAAGGGCTGGAAGTACGCCTCATCCGTCGTCGCATCCGCGATCAAGCCGCTGCCGCGGTCGATGCGGATCTTCACGATGTTCTCGGGCTCCTCGAACTCGCGGATCGGCCAGGGCTCGAGGGCGGCTCGCATGTAGTCGATCCAGATCGGCGCCGCCGCGCGGGATCCCGTCTCAGACCAGCCGAGCACGACGTTGTCGTCCCGGCCCACCCAGACTCCCGTCACGATGTCGGGCGAGAAGCCCATGAACCAGGCGTCGTTCTGGTCGTTGGTCGTGCCCGTCTTGCCGCCGAGGGGGCGGCCGAGGTCGCGCAGGCGCCAGCCGGTGCCGCGTGGATCCTTGACGACGGCCTGCAGCAGGTCGCACATCAAGAAGGCGGCCTCTTCGGAGATGATCTGGTTGGTGGGTAGGATCTCGGCGTCGGGATAGTTGGGGTCGTCCTCCACCAGGTCCTGCTCGCCGTCGACTCTCCCGGCGGCCACGTCACCCAGGGGCTTCAGCACTGGAGGCGGCGGATTGCCGAGGACCACGTCCTCGAGGATCACCTGGCCGTTCCGATCGGTAACACGCTTGATAAAGCGGGGGGTGACGCGCTTTCCGCGATTCGGAAAGACCGCGTACGCGGTGGTGAGCTCCACCAGGCCGACGGAGCTGGATCCCAGCGCGAGGGAGAGGTCGCGGTTCAGTGGAGCCTGGATCCCCAGGCGCCGCGCGTAATCGATCACGTAGTCGACCCCGACGTCGCGAAAGAGGTGCACGGTGGCGTTGTTGACCGAGCGCACCAGGGCCTGGCGCAGGGGCATCTGGCCGTAGAAGTGCTTCGAGTAGTTCTCGGGATGCCAGACGAATCCCGAAACCGGGTCGGTGTAGACGACCGGCCGATCCCACAGCGTCGATACCGGCGTGTACTCCCGCGAGAGCGCGGCACCATAGATGAAGGGCTTGAACGCGGAGCCGGGCTGGCGCAGCGCCTGGGTCGCGCGGTTGAACTGGCTGCGTGCATAGTCGTAGCCGCCCACCATGGCGGTCACATCTCCGGTCGCGATCTCCATCGAGATGAGCGCGCTCTCCGCCTGGGGGACCTGGTAGATGTCGACCCGGGCGAGCGCCGGCTTCGTGGGCGCTTCATCGCCGCCTTCGCCTGGTTCGAGCCCTTCGCTCTCCTTTGCCTTGTCGCCCGCCGCAGTGATGTCTTCCTCCTGCTCGGCCTCGACGGGCACGAGCGGATCGCCTTCGAGTCGGCGGAACTGGGCGACATCACCGACCTGGAAGATCGCGTCGATTCGCTTCACCGGCCGCGGCCTCTTCTTGATATCGGCCTCGCGCGCCCAGCTCACGTCTTCGAGCGCCGCCTGGCCCTCGATCCCCGGTGCGAACGCGATTCGCGCCCACTTGGCCTCTCTATCGACCTCGACCACGATGCCGAGCTTCGTTTTGCCGATGGGCAGCTCGGGCAGGCTGCCATCGTCCTCGACCGCCAGGCGATTTTCGTCCGCGATCAGCTCGAGTTCAGCCGCGACTTCATCGGGGGCGACCTGACGCAGCGGTCCTCGATAGCCACGCCGCTTATCGTAAGCATCGAGTCCCTTGCGCAGGGATGCGACGGCCGCCCGCTGAAGGTCGACGTCCATCGTGGTCTCGATCACGAGGCCGCCCTCGAGAAGCTCCTTCTCGCCGAGGCGCTCGACGATGTAGCGGCGGACCTCTTCGGTGAAATACACCGACGTCCAGAAATCCGGGTTGGGCTTCGACGAGGCGATCACGGGCGGGTTGGCGACCGCATCGTCGTAGATCGCCTTGTCGATGTGGTCCTCGGCGAGCATGCGGCCCAACACGTAGAGACGCCGGCGCTCGGCCGAATCGGGATTGCGGAAGGGCGACCAGTCCGAGGGCCGCTGAGGCAGGCCGGCGAGCAGCGCGGACTCACCGATGGTGAGCTCGCTCGCGGGCTTGTCGAAGTAGGTCTGCGCGGCCTCACCGATCCCCCAGGCGCCGCCGCCGAAGTAGATCTGATTGAGATAGAGGTAGAGGATCTCCTGCTTGCTGAAGTGCTGCTCGATTTGCGTGGCGAGCACCATCTCGCGAATCTTGCGCGACCAGCGGCGCTCGGGGCTGAGGAGCAGCTGCTTCACGAGCTGCATCGTGATCGTGCTGGCGCCCTGCTTGATTCCGCCGGCACGAAGATCGACCCACGCCGCGCGCGCGATCGAGACGTAGTCGATCCCCGAGTGCTCGAAGAAGGAGGCGTCCTCGGCCGAGACAAAGGCGAGGGGGACGTGCGCGGGCATGTCCTCGAGGGGAAGGAGTACGCGGCGCTCTTTGGCGAAGACCGCGATCGGGCGACCCTTGCGGTCCAGTACGGTGGTGGCCAGGGGAGGCCGGTAGTCGGCCACGTTCTGCAGGTCGGGGAGGTCCCGCAGGAAGCTGTAATAGATGAACGCTACGCCGGCCCCTACCCCGAAAGCGAGCAGGAGCGCCAGCACGAGCACAATTCGAACTCCCCTCCTTCTTCCAAAAGCCATGCAAACTCCAATAGTTAGCGAGCCCTGGCCGAGGCGGACCCGGGTGCGCTAGAGCTTTCTCCCGCGCCGATCACCGGCCGAGCCCTGCGGGTCGGCTCCTCGCGGCGGAACAGTAGGGCTCATCGGCGGTTTTTGCGGGCATCTTTGTAAGTTCTGGGCAACTTCGAATCGACTTCGAATGGA
>CBDUYG010000396.1:0-4124 GCA_965371385.1 uncultured Myxococcales bacterium
ATCCCCCTGCACTGCAGGCAGTGCGGTGTCCGGCTCGACGCTCGCGTGATTGAGAGTCCGAGGTGCAGGATTGACGAAGGGGCGTCATGGGATGGGAATGGCCGGGGCGATTCCGTGGGAGGTTCTCCCGAGTCGGGCCTCTGCGCTCCTCGTGGCTGCGATCCTGCTGCCGACCGGCGCTCCGGATGTCGCACAGGCCGGCGAGCTGGATCCGCCAGCATCCGCCGAGTTCGAGATCCGAGCCAGAGATCCGGCCGACGAGACCCGCCCGCCCGACCTGGCCGAATTCGAGGTCCAAGCCGGCGCTCCGGCCGGCGAGCAGGAGCCGCCGAGTTCCGCCGAATTCGAGATCCGGGCCAGCGGCAGTCTGCCGCCAATCGATGATCTGATTCGAAAAGGTCTCGACTACTCCGCGCACGGCAATCTCGCTGGGGCCTCGAAGATGTGGGCCGAGATCCGCAGGCTCTACCCGGATCATCCGGCCGCTCCGATCTTCGAGATCCATACTCTCGAGGCGCGAAAATCCCTCGATTTCCAGGACGACCAGTACGACGAAGCCCTGAATGCGAAGGCCGCGGAAGCCGTGAAGCTCTGCAAAGAGTGGCTGAAGCGCGCCCCCGACGATCCCCAGGCCCATTTCTACGCCGGCCAGGCGAAGTACGAGCAGATGTTCCTCGCGGGCATCGAAGGCCGCTACCTCCGTGCGGGTAAGGTTGGAGAGCAATCGCGCAAACACCTCGAGCGCGCGCTCGAGCTCGACCCCGCCCTGATCGATGCCAAGCTCCCCCTCGGCACGTACTACTACTATGTGAGCATCGCGACGCGCTTCATCCGCTGGTTTGCCTGGCTCTGGTTCGTTCCCACCGGAGAGCACGATCTCGCGCTGGTCTACGTCGAAGATGTCAGCCGGGAGGGAGATCTCTTCCGCTACGACGCGTCCGTTCAGCTCGCGCAGTTCTACTCCTACTTCGAGGATGCGCCGGAGCTTGCCGCACCCATCATCGCGCGACTTCACGCGGCCTACCCCGAGAACAGCTACCTCGCGTTCGAGGAGCTGGAGATTCGCTTCCTTCAGGACGACTACCTGGGCGCGCTCGAGAAGGCGCTCGAGATCGAACTCAGCCAGGGCACTCAGTTTGGCGACGAGATCCGCCGCAGGATGGCGAAGATATGGCGGGCTCGAGCCGAGCTCTTCCTGGGGAATCCGGACCGGGTGGGCGAGATCCTCTCGGACTTCGACGGGAGCTGGGAAACCCTGAGGCCCTGGGGCCGGCGCTGGCTCCTCCTGACCCGGGGCAATCTCGAAGACGTCCGCGGAGAGCGCGCGGAGGCGGTGGCTTACTACGAGCGGGTGATCGAGCTGAAGTCGCGCTGGGAGTCGGGGCGGGCGGTCGCGCTCGCTCGCGAGGGTCTCGCGGAGCCGTTTCGGATCGAAGCCGAGAAGCTCAGCGCACGCTGACGCGAGACGACTCCCGGCCGCCGCCGCTGCGGTGCTGCCACTCGGAGCTGATGCTCTCGCTCAGCTCCGGCCCTCGAGCACTCGTCCGTCCGCATAGCGCTCTTCGCCGAGCTTGCCGCCGCCGGCGTCCCAGGAGATCAGCCGTCCGTGCTGGAGACCGCCGCGAAACTCGGCCTGCACGCGCTTCGTCCCGTTCTCGTGCCAGCGGGTCCAGACACCGACTCGAAGGCCATCGGCGTACTCGCCTGCGATCGAGGGCCGACCGCTCGGGTACCACTCGGCATACCAGCCATGCTTCATCCCCGCGCCGTCGCCCATGCGCTCACACCACTCCTTGAATCCATCGGGGGGCTGGGCGCCCCGGCGGGTCGTGTTCGCGGGGCAGACGGGTCGGTAGGGCACGACGAAGCCGGTCTCGCCGTCGTAGCTGTTCTCGAGGCGAACGCTGACCTCGCTGAACTCAGCCCCCGATCGACGGTGAAGCAAATCGATGTGCCGCTCGGCGACCTCTCGCTCCTCGGCGTCCTGGGAGGCGCTGCGAAGGCCGAGCAGGAGACCGAAGCCGAGCAGAGCGACGGCGGTGCATGCGAGG
Organism: uncultured Myxococcales bacterium; assembly: GCA_965371385.1. Lineage (GTDB taxonomy): Bacteria > Myxococcota_A > UBA9160 > UBA9160 > UBA4427 > CBDUYG01. The sequence continues at coordinate 2,052 of CBDUYG010000396.1, forward strand.
AAAATCGGGTTCTTCAGCTTGTCGGCCGAGAGTGCGGTGAGCTTCTCGAGGACGGACCGTGCACCCATTCGCTGTCCTCCGTGCCGATACAGGCAGCTGTGTGACGAGCGACACGATACTCGCGCATGCTGGCGTTATCGGTGGGGCGAAGGCCAGAGTTGAATCGAAGTCGAGTTGAAGTTGAATCAGGATGGGCGAGGAGCTTCGTGGGGCTCGCTCTCATCGGGTCGATGCGGACAGTTGCGTTGCGCTTCATCATCACATGCGCAGTCGCTGCCGGTACCGCCGCACGATCCCCGTAACCGGCGGCCGGAGAAGATCACGCCGACCGCCATGAAAGTCATGATCATGGCGACGAAGAGGAGTGTGGCGAGGAAGGTCTGCATCGGAAGTTCCCAGTTTCGCCGATCCCGGCCTCATCGGCCAGCCTCGCCGACCTCCGAATGGGCCCGCAGCTGAACGAAGGCCGAGGTCGCGATTTCTCGAAACCCCTCTTGCTCGTCTCGCACGAGAAAGAAGGCGGCAAGTCCTTCGCGCTCCGCCCAGGCGACTCCCTGCTCGGGCCCCATCACGTTGAGCGCAGTGGCGAGAGCGTCGGCCCAGGTGGCGCTCTCATGAAAGACGCTCACCGAGGCAAGCCGGTGGCGAATCGGGCGCCCTTCGAGGGGATCAATGGTGTGCGAGATTCGCTCGCCGTTCTCCTCGTAGTAGCTGCGATAGTCACCCGAGGTTGCCAGGGCCGTATCGCTCAACTCGAGGATGAGCTGGGTCGATCGCGTGCCCGTGCCGGGGCGCTCGATGCCGATCCGCCAGCGGCTGCCGTCCAGCTTGACTCCCCGGGCGCGCAGCTCTCCTCCGATCTCGACCAGGAAGTCTTGCTGCCCGAGCGCCAGCAGGGCGTCGGCGACGCGATCGACCGCGTAACCCTTTGCGATGGCGGAGAGATCGCACTGCGTCCCGAGGTGCGCCTTCGAAATCGTCTGGGCAAAAGGGTCGAGGTGGATGAGTCGCCACCCGATGCGGCCCTCGACCTCAGCGAGCTCTGCAGGCGTCGGCGGCTGGGGGGCGCGGTCGGTCGCGCCGAACCCCCAGGCGGCGACGAGGGGGCCGACGGTAATGTCGAACGCTCCCTCGCTCCGCTCGCTCACCTGCTCGGCGATCTCGAAGACGGCGAAGGTCTCGGGGGAGACGGCGAAGGGTTCGAGGGACGCATGCCGATTGAAACGCGAGATCTCGGAGTCGGGGATCCAGGTCGACATCAACCGATCGACGAGCTCGAGCTCATCGGTGATCGCCTGGGCGATGACCTGGCGCTGCCCCGCGTTGAGATCTGGATCCGCAAGCTTGACCGACCAGGTCGTGCCCATCGTGGGGCCCGCGAACTCGACGAGCTCGGGCGCCATGGGCGCGCACACGAGCCGGTGCAGCGCGAGGGCGAGGAGCAGGACGGCGCAAATGGGCAGCGCCAGGCTGGCTCTGCGACTCAGTCCGCGCTGTGCTCCGGGAGGGGGTCCCGGGGTGGAGCCTCCCGATTCCGGTGCGCCGGGATCAGCCGCCGAAGTCATCGAAGAGGATGTTCTCTCGCTCCACACCGAGGTCGACGAGCATCTGGATCACGGCGTCGTTCATCATCGGCGGCCCGCAGATGTAGTACTCGCAATCCTCGGGCGCTTTGTGATCCTTCAGGTAGTTGTCGTAGAGGACCTGATGGATGAAGCCGGTGAGCCCCGTCCAGTGATCTTCTTCCTGCGGCTCCGAGAGGGCGAGGTGCCACTGGAAGTTCTCGTAGTCGCGCTGGATCGAGTCGAAATCCTCGATGTAGAACGCCTCGCGCAGGCTGCGGGCGCCGTACCAGAAGCTCACCTTGCGTTTGGTGTCGAGGCGCTTGAACTGATCGAAGATATGCGAGCGCATCGGCGCCATGCCCGCACCGCCGCCGATGAAGATCATCTCGTTGTCGGTCGGTCGGGCGAAGAAGTCGCCGAAGGGTCCCGAGATCGTCGCCGTATCGCCGGGCTTGAGATTGAAGATGTAGGACGACATCTGGCCGGGCGGAACGTCGGGAGTGCGCGG
>CBDUYG010000397.1:0-4118 GCA_965371385.1 uncultured Myxococcales bacterium
GCGACTGGTCGTCGCCCTCGACGACCCACACGACCTCGTCGATGCGATGCCAGAGTTCGCGCCGGCGCAGCATCTCCTCCGTCTGAGCGCACTTGTCGCAGGGGCTTCCGTCGGCGAGTTGCTTCTTGATCATGGTGATGTGCACGGGCATCTCCGATTGCGGGCTTCATCGGCCGTGGAGCCGTGTTCTTCAGCTGAGGCGGAGCCCATCCGGGGGCCGGGACTCGGCCCCGTCTTCCAGGGGAACCTCGACGCTGCGCAAGAAGGGCGAGATCATGCGTCGGTTTTCGATTGCCATCTTCCTTTGGACGCGAGGGAGCCTAAGTCATACAATGAGGCAAATCGAATCTCCAAGGGCGTTCCGGTGCGTGCGAGGGCGAGCCTCGCTCTTTGATCTCCGGCGAGGAGCCTCTTCGCTCCCGGCTCGTTGGCGAAAGGAAAATCACGATGGAATTTGTACGCCGCTGGGTCGAAAAGGCCCCCTACGCGCGGACCCTCGGCATCGAGCTGAGCGAGCTGGCGGGCGAGAGTGCGAAGCTCCACCTGCCCTTTGCCGAGGCGCTGACGAACGGCGATCAGGTGATGCACGGAGGCTGTGCGGCCTCGCTCGCCGCCGTTGGGGCGGGCGCGGTGACACGCGCGACGCTCGGCGAAGGGTCCGGTCCCTGGCATACGGTCTCTCTGCAGGTCAATTATCTGGCGGCTGCGAAGAGCCAGGGGGTGGTCGCGCACGCGAAGCTCCTTCGCCGGGGCAAGGAGCTCTGCTTCGTCGAGGTCGACATCAGCGGTGAGGATGGGCGTGCAATCGCCCACGCGACGACCACCGTGCGGGGACGCTTCGCAGCCGAGGCTCCGGAGCTGGGCGTGTCGGCCGGCGATCACGGCGAATCGGATCCCGGGCAGATGGGCCCGCACATTGGACGCATCCCCTTCATTGGCGGACGCGGAATCTCGGTCGAGCACATGGCCGGCGGCACCTCGCGGCTCCGCATGCCGTGGCGGGACTCGAACGGCGACGGGGATGGCGGCGTCCACGAAGGCGCCGTGCTCTCCCTGCTCGACACCGCGGGCGCGATGGCGTCTTGGGCCGTTACGGGCTTCGGACCCTACAAGGCCGGGACGCCCTCGATGCAGGCCCAGTTCTTCACGCCTCCGCCCACCGGCGACCTCATCGCCTATGGACGTAACGTTCAGCGCGACCGGGAGATCTTCTTCAGCGACGCCGAGGTCGCGCACGTCACCGATGGCCGGGTTTGCGCGCGCGCCACCGTCTTCTATCGCATCGTCACCTGATGGAAGAGAGCGACCCGACGATGCGCTTCAGCGAGATCATGAAGCTCGAGCCCCACGGAGCCGATACCCATGTCGGCATCGGGCCGCAGTATCCCTGGGGCGGGCTCTATGGAGGTCAGATCGTCGCCCAGGCGCTCTATGCCGCGACCTCTTCGGTGGACGCACGCTTCCGAGTCCACTCCCTGCACGCGTTCTTCATCCGCCTCGGCGATCCCAGTCAGCCTGTACGCTACGAAGTCGATCGGATTCGCGATGGCCGCAGCTTCGTGACCCGGCGGGTGGTGGCCCGTCAATCCGGGGGCGCGATCCTCAACCTCGCGGTTTCGTTCACCAGCGATGAGACCGACCAGGTGGTGCAGACCCAGGAGCCTCCGGAGTTTCCTCCGCCGGAATCGCTCTCGGCCGATACGTGGAGCTCGATTTTCGATCGCCGAACCATCGAGAGAGGCGCGTCCCTGGGGCGGGCTGCTGCCTGGTTCCGCATGGTCGAACCGATCGGCGACGATCCCCACCTCCATGCCGCCGCTCTGGCCTACCTATCCGACGACCTCCCGACCGAGGCAATCATCATGGCGCATCCCGATCGTCCGGAAGTCCTCGATGACGACGACTGGCCCTTCTGGAACGCGAGCCTCGACCACGCGATCTGGTTCCACCAACCGCTGGCGGCCGATACATGGCACGTGCACGACTTTCGCTGTCGCGCGTTGATGGGCGGCCGCGGACTCTCGATCGGGAACATCTTCGACGCGAGCGGCGCCCACGTGGCGACGATCAACCAGGAGGTGTTGCTGCGGGAGCGCAGAGAGGGCTGAGGTTGCACCGCCGCCCTTTCCGGCCGGCGAATTCAGCCATGCGACCGTCGCGAGAAGAGTGCCGGGCGGAAGATTCGATCGATCGAGTCCTATTCGAACTCTTCAGTCGCCCTCTTCGGCCTGGCGCTCGAGCCTGACGTTCATCACGCGTGCGCGCTCGGTGATCAGGGGGCTCCCCGTCCGCCACATGTAGCAGGAGTCGACCATTCCCCCGATGGCACCAACTGGCGGCCCCGAGGCGGCGGGCTCCGCTGGACCCCCCTCGCCGCCAGCGCCGCTGCTCTTCTCGTCTGCCGCGCGGCGTCCGGTGAACCATCGATCGGTAATGGCGGCCAGGACCTGGATGTGCCCGGGTGCGAGCTGGAGCAGGGCGTCGCGAACGAGGGCGTTCGACTCGTCGCCCTGAAGCAGCTCTCGTACGCGCCGTGAGAGTCCCGGTATGACGGGGAGGCCGACGAGCGGTGTCAGGAGCTCGCTGCATTCCGTCCACGTGGCGTCAGCGAGGTTGGGCATGCGCCGGGTACGACGCGCCGCACGTAGCTGCGTGATGTGAAACCCCGGTGGCGCGACCCGGGCGGTCACCCGGGCCTCTTCCTGCTGGTCGAGACGGTCGAGCGGGGATCGCACTGCATGCTGGGGGTGGCTGTGGACCTGCGCGAGCTGAACCGAGAGCTCGATCGAGCCATCGTCGATCTCATAGCCATCGATGAAGATGCTCCGCCAGAAGATCCGCTCCCCCGGCGTCCTCGCTTCATCGTGTTCCCTGCGAATCTTCGCCTCGCGATCGATGGCCCGGGGAATCGCCGCGGCCATCGCGAAGAAGAGAGTGAGGAGGTGCGAGCAGCCGAGGGGTCCAGCGAAGGTGCTCGAGAGCTTCTTCGTGAAGGCGCCGTCGATGATTTCGCCCTTCAATGCCTGAAGGCGGGGTGCGGGATCACGGCAGCACTCGCCCTGGGTTCGACTCGAAGCCTCGACTGCGACATGGGATTGAGTGGTGACGAGCTCGTCGATGCGACGGGTCTCGGGATCGACCACCAGCTCGATCGACATGTTGTGGATGATTCCCGATGGCTGGATGTCCTGGGGCATCGGAACGAAGCCGCTCTTGCGCAGATCGATCACGTCCCCGCGAATCGACCAGCGACCGTCCTCGAGCAGGGATCCGACGGAGGTCAGCGATCGGGTGTGGAGCGGAACACCAGTGATGGAGAGAGGCAATCGGGGCTCCTGACGGGCGCGGATGCTGGGGTGGGGGAATCGCGGAGTGGTCTGCCCGGCTCAATCGAACTTCGTGAAGTCGGGAGACCGCTTCTCCATGAAGGCCGACATGGCCTCCCGCGCTTCGGGCGATTTGAGGGCGAGCGAGAACTCGCGCATCTCGACCTCGAGGCGCGTAGCGATGGGGCCCGGCTCCATGCGCATCAGCCGCTTCGTCGAGCGAAGCGCCTGACGCGGCTTTCGAGCCAGCCGGAGCGCGGCGGCGTGGGAGCGCTCGAGGAGCTGAGCCTGCGGGACGATCTCGCCCACGATTCCGGCCTCGAGCGCCTGCTCGGCGGAGAACTTCTCTCCCATCATGAGCATCGCGGCGGCGCTCCGGTATCCCATCTGCAGCGGCATCAACATCGACGAGGCTGCCTCGGGCACGAGCCCGAGGTCGATGAAGGGGGCCCTGAAGGTGGCTTCGGGTGCGGCGAACACGAAATCCATGTGGAGGAGCATCGTCACCCCGACGCCGATGGCGGGTCCGTTGACGGCCGCCACGATCGGGATATCGGTCGCGATGAGCTTCCGCAGGTAGCGCATGACCTCCGTCTCTCCGCCTTCGGTCGTGCCGGCCTGGAAATCCGAGATGTCATTGCCCGCGGTGAACATATCCCCGCTGCCCGCCACGTGAAGGACCCGCGCATCGGGCTCCGACTCGACCCGGACGATCCCGTCGGCGAGGGCTCCATACATCGCCTGCGTGAGGGCGTTCTTCTTGTCGGGCCGGTCGAGAGTCAGGCGAAGGAC
>CBDUYG010000398.1:0-4118 GCA_965371385.1 uncultured Myxococcales bacterium
GGGCCGATGTCTTCGCCTACCTGCGGGCGAAGAGCGACGCGGGGAGCAACGCCCACACCCTGGATGTCAACTGGCGCTCCGACCCGAGCCTGATCCGCGCGGTGAACGGTCTCTTCAGCCGGGGGCCGGATCCCTTCCTGATCGATGGGATCTCGTTCGAAGGGGTTCGTGCGAGAGCCGAGGCGAAGGATCAGCTCGAGATCGGTCCGGCCTTTGAAATCCTGGTGCTACGAGGGGAAGAGGGCCTCGTCTCCACGTCGGGAAAGTCCCAAGGTGCGATCAAGAAGACGGCGGCGAGCGAGGTGATTCCGGATCGGGTTGCGGCCGAGATCGCTGGACTCCTCGATGGACCCGAGAAGCTGGCTGGGCGGGACATCGTTCCGAGCGACCTCGCCATCCTGTGCCGCACCAACCTCGAAACGGAAGCAATTCGAGGCGCGCTCGAGAGTCGGGGCATCCCGGCCGCGGTAGTGGGCGGGGCGAGCGTCTGGGATGCGCCCGAAGCCGCCCAGCTCGAGCGGGTGTTGGCCGCCATGGCCGATCCCGCCGATCGCCGGGGAATCCGCCTCGCTCTCGCGACGCCGATCCTCGGCCTTCGCGGCGAACAGATCGATTCGTTGCTTCACGACGAGAGCGCCGCGGGTGAGTGGATCGAACGATTTCAAGAGTGGCATCAGATATGGAGTCTGCGCGGCTTCGTTCCCGCCCTGCACCAGATGCTCGCGGACGCGGAAGTGCACGCTCGCCTGCTGGGTCTGCGCGACGGTGAGCGGCGCCTCACCAACCTGCTCCACCTGGCCGAGCTGCTCGAACGGCAGGCCCTCGAGCGCCACCTCGGCCCGCTCGGTCTGGTGAGCTGGCTCGAGCGAATGCGCCTGGACGGAGAGGCGCGTGCGGGAGGGCTCGAGCAGGAGGATCTGCTTCGCCTCGAGGGCGACGCCGAAGCGGTGACGGTGGTGACGATCCACAAGAGCAAGGGGATGGAGTATCCCATCGTCGTCTGCCCTTATCTCTGGGATGGCAGTCTCCTGAGGCGCGCGGACAAGCAGTGGCTGCGTTTTCACGATCCCGACGATGACTTCCAGCGCAAGCTCGATCTCGGCTCGGACGCCCATGCCCGGCATCTCGAGCAGGCCGAGGACGAGGCGCTGGCCGAGGGGCTTCGCATTCTCTACGTCGCGCTCACACGAGCCAGGCATCGATGTTCGATCGTATGGGGACGCTTTGGCTCGGCAGAAACTTCGCCTCTCGCGCATCTCCTTCATTCACTCCCGCCGGATGAGTCATCCGATGAGGCGCCGGTTCCGGCAGCCGATCGCTTCCCCGCACTCGACGAAGAAGAGATCGTTGCGGAGCTCTTCCAGATTGCGAAGGCCTCCGGTGGTTCAATCGAAGTGCGGGATCTCGTTCGGGACGCCGAACGCCCGGAGCTGCCGGCTTCGTCGCTGGTCGAGCTGGTGCGCAGAATTCCGAAGCGCATCCTCTCGGCGCGCTGGCGCCACTCGAGCTTCTCCGCCTTGACGACGGGAGGATCGGAATTCGCGACACGATCCCCGGATCCGGTCGAATCGAGCTTCGACTACGACGCTCTGCTCGAGGGAGGGGCCTCGGATCTCTCGATGGCTGGATCTCACGAGGGTGCCGAGGTGAGTCTCGATCATTTCCCGGCTGGAGCCGCGGCCGGAACCTTTCTCCACACGGTGCTCGAAAAGCTCGATTTCAGCGACTTCGATCCTGCGGCCTCGAAAGCAGATCTCGAGAGGAAGCTCGAACGCGCAGGCTTCGAAACGCATTGGTCGGAGGTGCTCGCCGCTTCACTCGATGAGATCCTGAAGGTTCGTTGGGGCGCGGAAAGCGAAGCACCGGCGCTCCACGAGATCGATCGGGACCGGCGCCTGGACGAGCTCGAGTTCCTGCTCCCGGTGGGAGGAGGGAAGAGCGGAGGCGATGAATCCGGCGAGGTCCCCCTCGCCGTCGGGGCGCTCGCGGATGTGTTCGCAGCCTACGCGAAGGATGACTTCGTTCGAGCCTATGCGGAGCGCATTCGAGAGCTCCGATTCCTTCCCCTCGCCGGTTACCTGAAGGGCTTCATCGATCTGGTCTTCGAACGGAAGGGCCGATTTCATCTGGTCGATTACAAATCGAACCATCTCGGATCCACCGCTTCGTGTTACCTACCCGAGCATCTGCGACCCGTGATGGTCGACCACCACTACGTCCTGCAATACCACCTCTATCTGGTGGCCCTGCACCGCTACCTGTCTCTTCGCCTGCCGGACTACGACTACGATCGCCACGTGGGAAGCGCGTACTACCTCTTCCTGCGCGGGATGGCGCTCGCCCACCCGAGCGGCTGCGGCGTGTACGAGGACCGGCCCCCACGTGAGCTGATCGAGGGGCTCTCCCGGCTCCTGGCCGGGGAAGAGGGAGGGTTGGCCTCGTGAGCACGCATCTGCGAAGCCTGCAGGTCGCGGCCTGGATCTCGCCCCTCGATCGCCACTTCGCTGAGGGAATGGGTCGGATCGGGGGGGAAGCGCGCCCCGAGGTGCTCCTCGCCGCGGCCCTCACGAGTCGCCAGATCGGAGCGGGGCACGTTTGCCTCGATCTCGCCGGGGTTGCGGGCGATCTCGAAGCCGCGGGCGTGCGGCTCGACCTCGCCCTGCCCCCCCACGAGGAGTGGCTCGAAATGCTCCGGCATAGCCCGATCGTAAGCGAGATGACCGGCGAATCGGCGGTCGCCCGGCAACCCGCTCCCCTGGTCCTGGATTCCGCGGGGCGACTCTACCTCCATCGCTATTGGCGGCTGCAGGAGAGCCTCGCGAACAACCTGCGGTCCCGGGCGGCGGATCGAATCGACTCAGTGGACGCCGCGTTGCTTCGGGCCGGTCTCGATCGTTATTTCGGGGTGATCGACCCCGCGTCTCGCGGGCGAGACGTCGACGACGAGGGGACCGATCGAGGCAGCCTCTCCCAAGCAGCGCGCGAGCCCGATCGTCAGCGGATCGCGGCCGCTCTCTCGGTGCTGCGGAGGCTCTCGGTGATCTCGGGAGGCCCGGGTACGGGAAAGACGTCGACCGTCGCCCGGATCCTCGCCCTGATCGTCGAGCAATCCCTCGAGGCGGGAGAAGGGGTGCCAACGCTCACCCTCGTGGCGCCCACGGGCAAGGCCGCCGCAGCCCTCGCCGATTCCATTCGCCGCGTCGCCCTGAAACTCGACTGCGATGCTCGAATCAGGGAGGCGATCCCGACGGAAGCGGCCACCATCCACCGCTCTCTGGGTCTGGGATCGGCCCGCTCGGCGGCTCCTCGCCACCACGCTGAAAACCCCCTCGCAACCGATCTATTGCTGGTCGACGAAGCGTCGATGGTCGATCTCGTCTTGATGAATCGACTGGTCGAGGCCGTTCCGGCCGGGGCGCGCCTCATCCTGCTCGGCGACGAGCATCAGCTCGCCTCCGTGGAGGCGGGAGCGATTCTCGGCGACATCTGCAACTCGGGGGTATCCCCCGGCTATTCAAGGGACTTCGCCGGGCAGCTCGCCGGAGTGACCGGTGAGGCAGTCGATCGGGCGGACAAGGCGGCCGAGCGGGGTCCCATGATTCGCGATTGCATTGCGCGACTCACCCGCAGTCATCGCTACGCGGAGGGCAGTGGCATTGCCGCGCTCTCGAAGGCCATTCGACTGGGGGATGCCGAGACGGCGCTCGAGGTTCTCGAGAGCGAGGACTTTCCCGATGTCTCGCGAGGGGAGCTTGGCCAGGTGGGCTCGCTCTCCGGGCAACTGAGGAAGGAAATCGTGTCCGGATACCGCAAGCTGCTCAGCGAATCCGATCCTCTTCGGCTTCTCGAGTCCCTGTCGTCGTTCCGTCTGCTCACGTCTCATCACCGGGGTCCGGGCGGAGTCGAGGAGCTGAATCGCCTGAGCCAGTCTCTCTTGCACGCCGAGGCGCTCATCGTTCGGGAGGCGCCGGGTGGCCCGGCGTGCCCGATCATGATTACGCGCAACGACTACGAGGTCGGGCTCTTCAACGGGGATGTCGGGATCTTGTCCGACTCGGCCGGCGAGGGGATGCATGCGTTTTTCGAGAACGGCGAGGGGGGCTATCGAAGCATCTCCC
>CBDUYG010000399.1:0-4113 GCA_965371385.1 uncultured Myxococcales bacterium
TCCCGACCGGGATCAGCCGAGTCTTCGCAGCGCGTGAGCCTTGACGATCAGGAAGACCTCCTTCCCCGGCCCTGCATCCGGGCCGAGTCCCAGACTCGTCGCCGCGCTCGGTGTGACGCGCGTCGTGATGCGATCTCCCGCATCGACGTGGACGAGCACGTGATCGTCGTGCGCTTCGACCTCGCTCACCCGCCCCGGGATCACGTTGCGCGCCGAGATGCGGCCGGGTGGGTCGATCGCGATCATGATGTCCTCGGCGCGCAGGCCGAGGCACAGGGGCGAGCCGGGGTCGAGGCTCCAGGGAACATGGAGCGTGAGTCCGGCCTTCGTCTCGACTCGGCAATCGCCGGGTCCCTCGGCAATCCTTCCCGAAGCGCCGCACGCGGTCGCTTCGAATACGTTCTCGAGGCCGAGCGTCTCGGCGAGGGGGAGCACCTCGCGGCTCCAGAGGACGTCGCGCGGTGGACCGGTCGCGACCAGCCTCCCCTCGTCGAGGACCGCGACCCGTTCGCCGAGCAGCATGGCTTCGTCCGGGTCGTGGGTGATGTAGAGCATGGGGAGCGCGAGCTCGTCTCGAACCCGCAGCAGGTAGGGTAGAACGCGGGAGCGCAGGGGGAGATCGAGGGCGGCCAGGGGCTCGTCGAGAAGCAGCGCGCGGGGCCCCGAGGCGATCGCTCGCGCGAGGGCGACGCGCTGCTTCTCGCCCCCGGAGAGCTCGTCCACCCCGCGCTCCAGCAGGGAGCCGATCTCCAACACCTCGATCGCCCGTTCGAGGGGGTCTCTTCCCTCGTCACCCGTGCGGCCGAGTCCGAAGCGGATGTTTCCCAGCACGTCGAGGTGCGGAAAGAGGGTCGGATCCTGGGGAACCCAACCGAGGCGCCGCGCCTGGGTGGGGAGCTCGATCCCGCGCTCCTCGTTCGCGAGCCAGCTGCCGTCCAGCCGAAAGCGGGTACGGGCCTCGGGGATGAGCCCGAGTGCGGCTTCGAGCAGGGTCGACTTTCCCGAGCCGCTGGGGCCGAAGAGGACCATGACGCGCTCGCTCCACTCGAGGTCGATCTCGAGAGAGAAGCCGGGGCGCCGCAGCTCGACGCTGAGCCGGTGGGGAGCCGTGCCGCTGGCCTCTCTCAACCCCTCGCTCATGATCGGCTCCGATCGCGGCGCAGGATTCCCTCGGCGACCAGCATCGAGGCCAGCGCGATCGTGAAGGAGGTGGCGCAGAGGATGAGCGCGGCGCGATCGTCACCGAGCTGCACACGCGACCAGATTCCGAGCGCCAGGGTCTCGGTGCGTCCGGGCAGGATGCCGGCCACCAATGCGGTCGCTCCGAACTCTCCCATGGCGCGAGTGAAGCTCAGCAGGATTCCGTAGAGCACGCCGCGCCGTGCGAGGGGAAGGCTGACACGAAAAAAGGTCGCGATCCGGCCCAGGCCGAGGCTGCGCGACACGTCCTCGTAGCGCGGGTCGATCTCGGCGAAGCTCTGCTCGCAGCTTCGGGCGAGCAAGGGGAAGCCCACCACGGCAGCTGCGAGCACCGCGGCGAGCCAGCTGAAGACGATGCTCTTCCCCAGGCTTCCGAGTTGGCTGAGGATCATCAGGAGCCCGAGCCCGACCGCGACCGGCGGCAGCACCATGGGGAGCGCGACGAGGGCCTGGACGAGGGCGCGCCCGCGAAAGCGGGTGCGTGCGAGCGCGTAGCCGAGCGCGACGGCCGGAGGCAGGATCAGCGCGATCGCGACCGCGCCGACGCGCAGGGTGAGGAGCGTCATGTCGACGACCGGATGCGAACTCATGGTGTGGGACCGGGGACCTCGAAGCCGTAGAGCTGCATGATACGCCGCGCGTCCGGGCCTTGCAGATATCGCAGGAAGTGGAGCGCTGCGCTGCGCCGGCTGGCATCGGCTTCGGAGACGCCCTCACCGGACCGGATCGCAACCGCGCCATAACGAATCGCGGGTCCTTCGGACTCGGGTATCTCGTAGACGAGCTGGGCGCGCCGTGCGAGTCGCGCATCCGTCGCATAGACGATCGCAAGATCGACCTGCCCCAGCTCCACGGCGCTCAAGGTCGCTCGAGCGTGCTCGGTGAGGACGATGCGCTCGACGAGCCCCTCTTCGAGCCCCTGCCCCCGCAGCCACTGGCGGGCATAGCGGCCGAGCGGGACCGCCTCGCCGGGCAGCGCGATACGGTCGATGCCATCTCCGAAGAGATCCCTCGCGCTCGTGATTTCGAGCGCGCTCCCGGGGGCGCGCAGTATGACGAGGCGACCCTGCGCGAGCACGATCCGGCTCTCGGGGACGACCAGGCCACGCTGGGCGAGGTCGTCGAGAATCACCTCGTTTGCGCTCAACATCACATCGATCGGGGCGCCGTATCGGATCTGGAGCCCGAGGGCGCTCGAGGCGCCGAAGCTGAGCTCGAGATCGAAGCCGGGGGGCGAGGCCGCGGGCTCCCGGCTGATCTCCAGCAGCGGCTCGCGAAGGCTCATGGCGGCGGCCACCAGGAGCGACTCGGCGGCAACGGCCGAGCCGGCTTGGAGCGCCGTCGCGAGCAGGGCATTGCCAAGCAGGACAAAGCTGAGCAGAAGGTTGCGCCGGCGCCGGCCGGCTCTGCGATCGGGGCGGTTGTCCCGCAACCCGGTCCGGGATTCGCGTGGGGGTGCTTGCATCTCAGACCAGGCGAATCCGGACCCCGCCCAACCGGATGGTGTCGTCACAAACTTCGAGTTCACGCTTCGATGCGACTCGCTCTACGTGGTCGCGGTCGTGTACGGCGAGATCGAAGCCCGACACCCCTTCTCCACGACCGTCCTCGACGGGCACGAAGCGGATGCTCGTACCCTCCAGCACGAGCTCGTGATGGCGTTGCTCGACGCCGAGCACCTCAGCCCAGCGTGCGGCCATCTCGCTCGGATCCTCGGCTTGAATCTCTGCGGCAACGATGGCGCGGACGACGTCCGTGCGACTTCGCTGCTCCCAGCCGGGCCCGGCCCAGCGCCAGCTCTCCGGCGGATCCATGCGATCGATCGAGAGAATCGCCCCCCCAACGTCGCGTGGATGCAGGTGGATCGTCTCGGCGTCGTCGAGCTTCGTCTCCCAGACGATGCGAACTCCCAGAGCCCCGACACGTTCGCGATCGACCGCGAGCGAATCGGACTGGACGATCACCATGTAGCCGCCGTCGCCTCCGCGACGCTCGAGCAGCCGACCCGCCGTCGTGCCGGGCCGCGTGGGTGACACGACCTCGAGAAAGGTGCTGCCGATTGGAAATACGGCGTTACAGAGACCGAAGGTGTCGATGCCCGGATCGGGAAAGGGCTCCCCCAACCCGAAGGTCTCCCGGAGGGCCTCGACGACGGGTTCGAGCTCGGCGGCAACCAGTGCAATCTGTCGCAATCGCATTCTCGGCTCCTTCGCGCGCACGGACACTCTAGACCATATGGAGCCGATCACTCCATATGGTCTAGCCTCGCAGGGTCCGCCGGGCTTCCTTGCGCTCGGCCGTCATCCTGGTCGTTCTGGAGGACCCGGATGTGGGTGGCCCGCCCCGTACCGCTTCACCGCCGTCGCCATGCGCTCGAGGATTTCGCTCAGGATCGCCTTCGATGTCGCGAAGTTCAGACGCACGAACCCCTGGCCGGGTGTGCCGAAGTCGGGACCCGAGCTGAGGGCGACCCTTGCCCGTTCGAGGAAGAACTCGCGGGGATTGACGGGAAGCTCGAGCTCCCGGCAGTCGAGCCAGGCGAGGTAGGTCGCTTCCGGGGACCGGAAGCGGATCTCCGGCAGCTCCCGCTCGAGGAACTCCGCGACCAGGGTGCGGTTCTCGAGTAGATAGGCCATGACCTCGTTGAGCCAGGGCTGTCCTTTCGTCCATGCACAGAGAGTTGCAGCATCTTCGAGGATGCCGCAGTGCCCGAGCAGGTGCGGTGGAAGCTCGCCGAAGGGCTTCTGCAGCTCGTCGCTCCCGAAGATTGCGAAGGCAACCGGCAGGCCTGCGATGTTGAACGCCTTCGTGGCCGAGGTGAGCGTGATCGTACGCTGCTCGATCTCCGGAGCCAGGCTGGCGATGGGGATGTGGCGATGGCCGGGATAGGTCAGGTCCGCGTGGATCTCATCC
>CBDUYG010000400.1:0-4099 GCA_965371385.1 uncultured Myxococcales bacterium
CTCTGGCCCTTCCGGCCGGTGGTCTCGATCCTGCCCACCGATCGCGGCGGTCGTACCGTCTACGCCTACACCGCGAACGTTCCCGCCGCCGCACGGCTACAGACCGCCGTCGGCGCGCATCCCCGGGCGTGGTTCAAGCATCCCTCGTACAGCACCACCTACACCCTCGAGCTCGTGGCGGAGAAGGGTGAGCGCACGGAGCTCTACTCCCGCACCCTCAAGCCCCATACCAGCTTCGACGATCGCGGCTGGTTCGAGGTCGATGTCGATCTCAGCGACTATGCGGGGCAGGAGGTGACGTTCGAGTTTGCGACCTCTACCCAGCTTCCGGAGGGTGAGACGATCTGGGGAGGCGGCTGGGAGCGCCCGCGTCTCGTGACCGCGACCCGAGCCGGACCCGGCTGACCCGGTGGAGGCCCAGGGGCTGGAGCGCCGAATTCCTTCCCGGATCCCTCGTGCTGCGCCGTGGTGCGAGCTGTGGCTGGTCGTGCTCGTCCTCTTCGCTTACGGCTACTTCTACAACGCCCACAACTGGAATCACATCGCGCGTTTCGACCCCATCTTCTCCTTCGTCGAGGCGGATACGCCCGATCGCGGCAGCTTCCGGATCGATCACTTCATCGTGAACCCGGTGATGGGGCGCAATACGGGGGATTGGGCGCGCAACCCGGAGCAGGGCGAGCACTACTACTCCAACAAGGCACCCGGCCCCTTCGTACTCGGCGTTCCCCTCTACGCCGCTCTCTATCACGTCGAGCGGGCGCTCGGAGCCGTTCCCGAGTCCCAGAGCTGGACGCGAATCAACACCCAATGGATCAACTGGCTGCTCAGCGTGCTCCCCGCGGCGATCGCGGCTCTCTGCTTCTTTCGACTTCTTCGCACGGCCTTCGCGATGCGTGATCGCGATGCGTGGCTGCTCACTCTGGGACTCTTCTTCGCCACCGCGATCTTCCCCTATGCAACCCAGCTCTGGGGGCACGTGACGGCGGCCGCGTTCATCGTGATCTCGCTCTACTTCCTTTTTGGCCGTGAATCATCCGGCCCTTCGTCCGTCGCTCTCCCGACCGGCGCCGGCTGGAGTGGTCTCTTCATCGGCCTCGCCGTTCTGAGCGAGTACAGCGCCGCGATACCCCTGGTGAGCCTCGTCGCCTGGCTGGCGATCTCGCGGAGTTGGCGGGATCTCGCAGCGTTCACGGTCGGTGGTCTCCCGCCCCTCGCGGTTCATGCGATCTACCACCACCAGGTTTTCGGAAGCTGGCTCACTGTGGCGAGCGTGTACAACAACCCGGCCTTTCATCAGCCCGACAAGCTGGCGGGCATCTTCGGGGGACTTCAGCTCGACGCTCTTTGGGGGCTGAGCTTCTCTCTGCACAGTGGACTCTTCAGCTTCATGCCCTGGCTGCTGCTCGTCATTCCCGGCGTCTTCATGCTCGGGCGCGGTCCCGGGCGCGCCCTTCGCCTGCTCGGCCTCTTCAATGTGCTTGCGTTCCTGTTGATGAACATGAGCTTCAATGGCTGGCATGGCGGCAACTGCCTCGGCCCGCGTTATCTCATCCCCTCCTTGCCCTTCTACGTACTTCTGCTCGCACCCGCGGTGATCGAGCTGCGCGATCGTGGTGGCTTCGCACGAGTGGCAGTGATCGTCCTCGTCTCGATCTCCGCGGCCAACATGGCGGTGCTCGCGTTCCACGGACCGAGCACGACGGCTCTCGAGCAGGAAGCCGTCAATCCGCTCGGTCGCTACTACGCGGCGCTGCTGCGCGGTGAGTTCGTCGAGCAGAAGCTCTCTCCCCTGCGTCTCGATGGAGACTGGACGTCGCAGGGCAGGGTGATCCCGGCCCGCAACGCAATGATCGACTTGAAATCGGATCCGGGCGCACCGGCTTCATCCAGGGCGGGAACCGGAGGGAGTCCGTTGATCGCCGAGAGCTACCTCCGCTTGAAGAAGCACCAATCGATTCGTCTCTTCGTCGGCTGGGACGGGGAGATTCGCCTCACCGTCAACGGAATCGCGTCGAATACCCGTAGCCACGACGGCTTCGAGCGGGAGATCCTCGTCGTGCCCATGCACAAGGGTGAGAATCGCGTGAGGATCGAGCTTCCGGCCGACAGCGATGGACGCTTCAGCGTCGTGGCCTTCGCATCCCGGGCACGACCCCGGCTGCCGCGCGCGACGCCGGAGGCGCCGGAGCACGCCCTCGGCAGGACGAACGGCGGGGAGCTCGTCGGGCTGGGGGGTGTGGCTTCGCTTCTGCCCTGGCTGGTGGTGGCAGGCCTGCTCGCCACCCTCTCGTTTCGCGCTCTGCCGCGCTGACTCAGGCGTGGACCGAAATTTGGGTCCCGCACCGCCGCTACGAATCCCCCCCCGCCCCCCCCCGAATCCCACCCTCTCAGGCTCGTTTTTACCCGCGAGCTATCTCGCTTCCGGGTCGATATAGCCGAGCGCTTCGAGCCGGCTCCGCTCGTCAGGAGTCAGCTCCTGGGAGTTCGCGGGAGTCTCGGGCTCTTCGAGGCTCTGGTGCAGGGCGATGAGTCTGCGGCGCAGCTTCCGGGCAAGCTTGGGGCGCTTCTTCTCGAGCGCTTCCGCGCGATCGTCGAGCGAGCTCAGCCGCTCCGAGTGAGGTCCCGGTTCGCTCGCCGCGCCCGGCATCCGCGGAGTCACGACGTACTTGTAGCCGTCGCTCACGATGCCGAAGCGCGGTCGGCCGGCCTCCCGTAGATTCGTCAGGTAGAGGGTCGGGTTCGCCGATTCCGCGTCCCGTGCGAAGAGGTCGCGGCCCGAAGTCCGGCCTGGCTTCTCCACGTCGAGCAGGGCGGCGATCGTGGGGACGAGGTCGACCAGGGATGCGGGGTCGCGTCGTCGGCCCGTCTCCCCGTTGGGCAGACGAAACAAGAGCGGAATCCTCACCAAGGGGTCACTGAGAAGCTCGCCGTGGGCGAACCAGAAATCGTCCTCCCCCAGACTCTCCCCATGATCGGCCGTGAAGACGACGATCGTGTTCTTCAAGGCGCCCCGGCTGCGAAGGGATTCGAGCAGACCGCCGATCGCCACATCGAGTAGGTGGATCTCGCCTTCGTATCCGGCGCGATAGAACTCCGGATCCTGACGTTCCTCGACGTATTGATAGACCGGCAGCGCACCGAACTCTCGTGCGCCGGGCGAGACGCGCAGCTCGCCCGGGTCTCCTGCGGCCCGGGACTCGTCGAAGTAACGCTCTCGGACCGCCTCCCCCGGTGTGTAGGGTCCATGCGGATCTTGATAGTGGACCCAGAGGAAGAAGGGTGCGCCTTTCTCGTTGGGTGCGCCTTCCTCCTCGAACGCATCCAGGGCCTCGATGGCCGCGCGTGTCGTATGACCCGCCACACGCTCCGGTACGCGCCGGGTTACTTCGATCTGCGTGAAGGTGTCGTCGTAGAGATCGAAGCCGACGTCGATTCCGGACTTCTCGTGGCGAAGGACGAAGTTGCTCACCACGGCCCCGGTGTGCCAGCCCGCCGCCTTCAGGATCTGGGCGAGGGTGGGGATCTTGGGCGCCAGCACGGAGCGGTTCCATTCGACCCCGATCTCCTCGGGATAGCGGCCCGTCAGCATCGAGCCGACGGAAGCCAGGGTAAAGGGCGCCGGCGAGAAGGCGTGCTCGAAGGTGACGCTCTGGGAGGCGAGCGCGTCGATATGAGGAGTGAGTCGACGCGTCGAGCCGTAGGCGCCGAGGTGATCGGCACGTAGGGTGTCGACGCTGATGAGCACGAGGTTGAGCGAGGCGGGCTCGGGCTCGCTCGATTCGCAGCCCAGGGAGGTGGAGAGGGAGATGGAGAGGAGCAAGAGCCCAATGAGGGAGGCGTATGATCGAGATGCAGGGAGCCCGGGCATGGCTTTGACGGTAGTTCAGCTTCTGGTGCCGGGGCCAGGGCGCGTCGTGGACTCATCGGGGGACCGCGAATCGAGGACAATGAAGAGGCCTTGGCTCAGCGGGCCAACGGCACTCTCGAACGTGAGCGGAGTGCCGCGCTCCCTCGTTACATCACCACTCCCGAGCCTGAGCCCGATGCTCTCCACTGCGTGGCTTCTCTACATGGCAGCTTCCTGCACAATCCTTCA
>CBDUYG010000401.1:0-4098 GCA_965371385.1 uncultured Myxococcales bacterium
TGCATGTGGCGACTTCCGTTTGGAGGAGTGGAGAGCATGAGAATAGCTCCTGAGGCCGACTTTCGCATGCAGTCGGGACGAGCAGGGGAGCGGAGATACATGGGGGCGTCCATCGCTGGCGGCACAAGACGGAATGAGGAGGCCCAAGGGCTCGGGCTTCTAGTGGCATCACAGAATTCGATGCTTGTCATATGCACCTGTGATCGGACATAGTTTCGAAAACGGGGCTCGACGCTCGTCAATGATCGCGAATTCACGCTTCCCTCCGATCGGATGTTCCGTCCCCTCGAAGTCAGCCCGAGAGCTCCATCGGCGAGACCGGTCGGATCGAAAGATGCTGCCAATGAACGAGGCCTCCCGAGTGAGTCAGCCCCCGGAGCTCGAGGACCGGTCGCTTGCCAGTCTCGGTAAGGGGGGCGAGGAAGATCGCCTCCGCTTTCGGGCGGTGATGCAGATCGCCTGGAGGAGCCTTCCCTATCTTCGTCCGGTGGCGGGGGATCTGCTTCGCTTCGCGGGCGCGGCGATTCCCATCCTCGTCCTCTTCGTGTTGGTGCTCTTCTTCGGACTCGATCTCTTCTTCAATCGTGCATTGATCGGAAAGCCGCTGACGGAGCTCTCCGCGAGGCTGCTCGTGCTCGATCCCGCTGTCTTCGTCGAGGTCGAGGAGCTGTCGAGAGACTCTCGTCGGGCGCTCGTCGGACGACTCGGCGCGATCGCGATCCCGGGTGTCCTGATCATGATTCCCCTGGTGATCGGCGCGCTCGCTTTCTGGGTGAAGCTGTTGCAGCGCATCAATCAGCAGCTTCGGGTCGAGATGATGGCGCGTCTCCAGACGCTCTCCCTGCGCTTTCACAGCGAGCATCAGAGCGGCGATTCGATCTATCGAATCTACCAGGACAGTGCCATGGTGACGTCGATCATCCAGACCCTGCTGCTGGAGCCGATCGGACGAATTCTCGTCTCGCTCTTTGGCCTGAGCTTCGTCTATGCGTTCGATCCTCGGCTCGCGCTGATCTTCCTGCTGAGCAGCATCGGGTTGATGGCGCTGGGCTACGCATTCTCGGGACCACTTCGGGTCGCCTTTCGAAGCGCTCGGGAGGCGAATAGTGCGCTCACGTCGCGGATCCAGATGGCGATGGCGGGGATTCGGGTCGTCAAGGCGTACGGCTTCGCGGGCGCAGTGCAGCACCGGATCGAGCGAAGCTCGTCGAGGGCGCTCGAGATGGCGTTTCGTGCCCGGGTTCGCTGGGTCCTATACGGAGTCTGTGTCTTCGCGGTCACCGGGGTGGGACTCCTGATCGCCGAGGGCTTCATGGCGATCATGGCGGGTCGAGGCGATGAGACACACGCCGCCCAGGCGCTGCTCGCGGTGGGCTTCGCGGTCTGGAATCTCGGGGCGTTCACGGCCGCGCGCGAGCGGATTGGCAGCGCGTCGCGCGGCGTCGAGGATCTGGCGAACCTCTGGGCGCGAGCCCAGGAGATGGCGGTGGGGCTCGATCGCGCCTTCCAGATCCTCGATCTCGAGCCCGACGTCAAAGAGGCCGAGGACGCCGTGCCGATGGCTCCATTGCGCGATTCGGTGCGGTTTCGAGACGTGGCGTTCGCGTATGAAGCGGGCCGTCCCGTGCTCGAGGGGATCGATCTGCGAGTGCGCAGGGGAGAGGTGACCGCCATCGTGGGGCCGACCGGCTCGGGCAAGAGCACGCTCGTTGCGCTGCTGCTCAGGCTCTTCGATCCCGACCGGGGAAGCGTGGAAATCGACGGCGTCGATCTGAAGCGGCTCGAGCTCGATAGCTTGCGGGGACAGGTCGCGATCGCACTTCAGGAGAACATCCTCTTCGCCACGACGATTGGGGAGAACATCCGCTACGCGACCGAGGGCGCGAGCGACGCCGACGTCGAGGCTGCAGCGCGTGTCGCCGGATTGGACGAGCTTCTCGTTCATGACGCTCGTGGCCTCGAGAGTGAGCTCGGCGAACGCGGGAGCAAGCTCTCTACCGGTCAGCGCCAGCGAATCGGGATCGCGCGCGCCGTCGTCCGGGACGCGCCGATTCTGATCCTGGACGAGCCCACCGCGGCGCTCGATGCCAGGACGGAGCGGAAGGTGATGGAGCGTCTCGCCGAGTGGGGAAGGGACAGGGCGATCGTTCTGATCACGCACCGTCTATCGACGATTCGGCGAGCCGACCAGGTCGTGTTCATGCGCGACGGTCGGATCATCGAATCGGGCGCTCACGACGAGCTGATGGCCCGAAGAGACGGAGCCTACAGGCGCTTCGTGGATCTCGAGGAGGGCGAGGAGTGAGCGAGTCCGCCCGCTTCGATCTAAATCCGGAGGCCGAGGAGAAGGCGCTCGGCTTGCGGGAATCCGCGGCTCTGATTCGCCGGGCCTTCGAACTCGTCTGGCCCGAGTGGCCGGCCTTTGTGGTCAAGCTGCTCTTCTCGCTGGTTAGTCTGCTTCCGGTATTCCTGCTGGCGTGGCCCCTCAAGATCCTGATCGACACCGTGATCCTCGGAATTCCGATCGCGCAGAACCCGACTCCCTATCCCTTCTTCATTCAACCCTGGGTCGATCGCCTCGAGGGACTCTCGCCCTTGGGAGTGGTGATCTGGGTGAGCCTCGCGGGCATGGGGTTGATCTTCCTCTTCGGGGCCTTCGGAACGAGCCAGGCCACTCGCGACGAGGTCGGCGACTTCGGTAATCGGCTCGCTAATGGTCAGGACTCCGCGACACGAACGGAGAACGAGGCGAGCTACGCGACCAGCAAGATGGGGGGCATCCTGGGTCTGATGGAGTATGGATGGACGTTGCGGCTCAGCCACCGCATCAATCACCGACTGCGGACCACCCTCTTCGCGCGTATCCAAAAGCTTCCCATGCAGGCCTTCGACGATGTGCGGATCGGGGACGCGATGTTCCGGGTCATCTACGACACTCCCGCGATCACGAAGCTCTGCTACGACCTCGTCATCGATCCGATTCGTGCGCCTCTCCAGATCGCGATCGTGATCTGGATCCTGGGTACGAGTTACGCGGCCGCCCCGAAGCTCGCCGGCGTGGCGCTGCTCGTGCTCCCCGCCACCTTCCTGCTCTCGCTCTTCTTTCTTTCCCCGCTGAGCCGGCGTTCCCGATTCAGTCGAGTGCGGGGGGCCACGACGACCTCGGCGATGGAGGAGAGCATGAACAATGTGCTCGCCGTGCAGAGCCTGGGCGGTATGCAGACGGATCTTCGGCGATTTGCGGAGCGCAGTGAAGAGTCGTTTCAGGCCTGGTTCTCGCTCGCATGGGCTTTTCTCGCCGTCTTCGGATTGGCGGTCGCGATCGTGACCGTGGCGCTCGCATACGTCTTCTGGAACGTCACGCTCTACATCATCGACGGCGTTCTCACGGTTGGAGATTTCGGGGTCCTGCTGGTTCTCTACGGTCAGTTGGCGCAGGGGGGGCGACAGCTGGCCTTCATCTGGCTTCGTCAGCAGGATAATCTGGCGGGCCTCGCGCGGGTATTCGCGTTGATGGATCTGCCGGAGGAAGCCCGGGTCGAGGGCGCACCGCGCCTGGGGAACGTTCGCGTGGGTGTTACGATCGAGGATCTGGTCTATCGATACCCCGGCGGAGCCACGGCGCTCCAGGGCGTGAACCTGCGGGCGGAGATCGGTGAGCTCGTGGCGCTCGTCGGAGCCACGGGTGCGGGCAAGACGACGTTGGCCTCCATGATTCCGCGTTTTCACGATCCGAGCGAGGGACGGATCTGCATCGACGGCCACGATATCAGCCAGGTCGATCTGGACTCGCTGCGCGAACAGGTCTCCTTCGTCTTCCAGGAGACCGTTCTGCTCGACGGGACCGTCGAGCAGAACATCCGGGTCGGCTTTCCCCAGGCAAGCGAAGCCGAGGTGCGCCGGGCGGCTCGCGTTGCGGGGGCGGACGAATTCATCCGGCGTCTGCCGGATGGCTATCACACGGAGCTCGGTGTCAGCGGAGGCAAGCTCTCCGTCGGGCAGAAGCAGCGGATCTCGATCGCTAGGGGGCTCGTGCGCCGCTCTCCGATCCTGATCCTGGATGAACCGACCTCGGCGCTCGATCCCGAAACCGAGCGG
>CBDUYG010000402.1:0-4090 GCA_965371385.1 uncultured Myxococcales bacterium
TCGCCGGGAGCCTCGTCGGGCTCCCAGTGCAGCGCGCGACCGTTCAATGAATAGCGGCGCTGCAGGTATTGATAGACCGGATGGGAGTAGAGGATCGGCCGGCCGTCCAACAGGTCGGCCGCGTGTTCGAGTCGGGCATCGAGAGCGGCGAGGTCGGCGGCCAGCCTCTCCTGGTTCCGGCGGAAGAGCTCTCGCTGCTCGGGTCGGGCACGCCCGAAGGCCTCTTCCAGGGCTCGAGCCTGCTCGGCCGCCATGCCTGGATCCAGCCAGAGGGTGGATGCCAGCTCGCCGTGGCTGTGTTCGCCCGTCGGCCCGTGGCTGTGGGTCACGTTCGACTCGATCGGCAGGAGCCGATCGCGCAAGCCGGCGGAGGTATCGATCAGCTTTGATTTTGGCAAGGTGACTCGATCGATCCAGCGTGCGTAGCCGGCCCCATTGAGGACGATGAGATCGGCCTGTTGGTAAGCAAGGATCACCTCCGGCTCCGGGGACCAGGTCGCAGGATCGACGTCGGGAGGCGCCGGAAAGACGACTTCGACAGCCTCGCCCCCGACTCGGCCGGCGAGGAATTCCAGGGGATGATTCACGACCCACACCCGCAATGGGCCGCTCGCAGGCTCGCCCGAAGGCTGTATGGCGGGGATCGGCCTGGCGCTCTCATCCGCCGCTTCACCACACGCCAGCACCCCCATGAGCGCGAAGCCGACCCACATACCGATTCGACGTTTCAAGTCTCGCTCCCCGTCACAGGATCAATGCCCGAAGCGCCATCGGCCCGAAGCGGCTCGCAAGCCCCGTCAGGACCGCCGCCGCCAGCAACGCGATTGCCAGCACCGCGACGATCTCGGAGGCCAGCACGATCGCGACCGGAGTCCGTGCTCCCCCGATCTTCACCAGGGTTTCGATCTCTCGTCTCCGCAGGCGCAGGGAGAGCAGAAAGACGAGCGCACTCGTCGCCAGAGTCGCGAGCCCGACGACGCCGATCGCCGCCGCGGCGTAGCCCTGCACCTTGACGACCGTCGCGAGCAGCTCCTCGATGACGCGCAGCGGACGCACCGCCTGAACGCGCTCCTCCTTCGACTCGTAACGCCCCATCAGCAGGACCCGAGACTTGTCGTCGTGGGGAAGCGCGATGAGCGAAGTCACGGGATGACCCGAAAGATCGCCGTGGAAGTGAAACGAGTCGATGTTGGCGGCCGTGATCTCGTTGAACTCCACCACCGATGCATTGGCCGTGATGCGGCCCCCCTCCCGGGAGAGAACGGCGCGCTGGGCTTCGGGAGTCGCCAGATCCTGATGGCCGTGCCCGAGTCCCTCGATGATCCACGCCGTCTTGAGATCCACGAAGACGGCGCCATCGTCCGCCGTCCCGGTCGCGCCCAGCACCCCGACCACATGGAGCCTGAGAGGGTAGACACCGGCGAGATCGAAAACATTCTCCGTCGACGTGACGAGGAAATCCCCCGGAGCGAGATCGAGCTCCCGGGCAGCTCGTGCACCGACGATACACTCCCCCAGGAGCGTCAGGCCTCGCCCGCTCTCCACTCGAAGCCCGCGAAGCTCGAGGTAGTCGAGGCTCGTCCCGACCACCGGCCGATTGCGCGCCCGGAAGCGGACGTGAAGCGGTACGGCCCGTGCGAGCCCCGACTCCTCGACCCGCTCGACCTCGCGATACTCCATCGCCACTGGGGCTTCGGATTCGAAGTAGAGGGAGTTGAGGACGAGCTCGAGGGCGCTCCCCCGGGCTCCGATGATCAGGGGGGTCGACTCCGCCCGCTCGGTGAGGCTGCGCGCACCACTTTCGATCAGGACCTCGAGTCCCGGCGGCAGAGCGAGGATCAAGCTGATCGAGCTGATCAGGATGAGGGTCTTCACGCGATGGTGGACGAGGTAGCGCCACGCGAGGTAGAGCGGCCCCCTCACGGCGCTTCCTCATCGGGCGGCGCCTCATGAGCATCCTGGAGAGGATTCGATCGCAGACTCTTGAAATCAATTCTCCTCGTGAAACGGGGATGCAGATCGTGGTCGTGGGTCACGACCACGAGAGTCGCGCCGAACTCCTCCGCATAGTCGATCAGGATGTCGAGCACGATCCGCTTGTTGTCGGGATCGAGATTTCCGGTAGGCTCGTCCGCGAGGAGCAACCGGGGCTGGGTGACGAGCGCACGGCAGACCGCCGCCCTCTGCCTCTCGCCCTGGGAGAGCTGATCGGGCAGGCGTCCCAGCTTGTCGCCGATGCCCACCCGGCGTGCGAGCGAGAGCGCACGTTCCCTCACGGAGCGGTCCAGACGTAGGGACCGGCCCATGTGATATGGAATCAAGATGTTGTCGATCACACTCAGGTATTCGAGCAGCTCGAACTCCTGAAAAACGAGGCCGATCTTTTCGATCCGGAAATCGCGCCGGGCAGCATCCCCCAGTCGGCTGACCTCGACCTCGTCGACTCGAATCGTACCGCGGCCCGGCGTGACGATGCCGGCGATGAGGTGAAGGAGCGTCGTCTTGCCGGACCCGCTCGGCCCCATGATTCCGACGTGCTCGCCGGACCCGATCTCGAGCTTCTCGACTGCGAGCTCGAAATCCCCTTCGCGATATCGAAACTCCAGATCCTCGACTCCGATCATCGAGTCCCCCTTGGAGCGAGCGAAGCGCGAAGGCTCATCGCTCCCATGACTTCCGACAGGCCACCCTGCGACATCAACGTCTATAGGGCTCCGAGCGGGAGATCTTGATGCTCTCTCCGGCCCGGAGGGGGGTGGTGGTCTCGCGCCCGTTCATGACCGCGGCCACCTCGGGCGTCCACTCACTTTCGCTGCGTTCGACGACCTGAGCCAGGGTCTCGCCCTGCTTTGCCTCGACGAGGCGCAGGCGATCCTCTCGGACATCCGCGAGCTCCCTTGCGCCCAGAGGACGAATGCTCACGACCGACTTCTTCAGGGTCGAATCGAGGGAGTCCCAGCGAGAGGCCTTCGCCGCCCCGGTGATCTGGTAGATCAGCCCATCGATCGCGACCCAGAGCAGGTGAACCCGGCTGGGATTGGTGCGCGTTCCACCATTCGCGATCGCCTCGATGGCGGGCAGACCATTGATTCGGGTCTCCACGGGGGCGGAGACATAGCTCACCCTGCCTTCGAGCGTCGCGACCATGATACCGGGGTCGTTCCCCTTCTCGGGCGCCAGCTCCAGCACGACGAGGGCGCTCCCGTCCTCGTTCTGGGCAGCGACCATGCTGGGAGTATTGACGGTTTCCCATCCCTTCGGAAAGTCGATCGCGAAATTCATCTCGGGCTGCATGAATCGATTGTCGACGAAGACGCCCTCGTCAGCGGTGGGGCCCACCACCAGACCGACGAGCCGGCCATAGAAGTCGGCCTGATCCCGGGCGATCGGAGGCGTCGGCACCCGGGTCAGCGTCCTGCCAAACTCGAGTGTCGCCTTCTCGCGCTCGGGGCTCGTGGGATGCGAGCTGAAGAAGCTCGTCTTCGATGGGTCACCGCCCTGGAGCCTGGCCTCCCGGGTCAGGCTGTGCATGCAGGTCGAGAGCGCCCCGGGATCCCATCCGGCGGCCGCCGCGTACTCCTGCCCGAGGCGGTCGGCCTCGCGCTCCTGGCTGCGACTGTACGTCGCGAGTGCCAGCTCGCCTGGCAGGGTTCCTATTCCCGCCACTACCGCACCCAGGGTGGGGGAGATGATCGACGCCGCCATGCCCCCCAGACCCGCGGCGATCTTGATCGGGATGAGGGGGATGTTGGCGGTCTGGCGATCCACCGAGTGACGCGCGGCCACATGGCCCATCTCGTGAGCAAGAACCGTCGCCAGCTCGTCCTCGGAGTTGAGCAGGGCGAGCAGGCCCCGAGACACGTAGATGTAGCCACCCGGCAGCGCGAAGGCGTTCGGCTCTGCCAGCTCGACGATCTTGAATTGATGTTGGATATTCTTTCGCTGGGAGTGCTCGAGAAGTCTTCGTCCCACCTTGTCCACGTAAGCGTTGAGGCGCGGGTCATCGACGAGGCCGATCTGTTCCTCGATGATCTTCGCCACCTCCTCTCCCTGCTGCAGCTCGGCCTCCTCGCTCATCCCGACCGGCTCG
>CBDUYG010000403.1:0-4081 GCA_965371385.1 uncultured Myxococcales bacterium
GCATCATCTTGACCAGCTCGTCGATGAACGACGGATCCGAGAGGAGCTCGGGAGAGTCCTCGAGCGCCGCGCGCAGAATGGCCGAGACTCCCCGCCCCATCAGGAACGCCGCATGGTCGACGTCGACGGCTCCGTTCAGCCGTGGCTCTTCTTCCTTCAAGAGCTGCCGCGCGAACTCGACCGCACGCGTCCCAATCTGATCGGACTCCTGCGCGAAATCCGGTATCTGGCTGCTGATGCGAAACTCGCCGTGGTGCTCGCGATAGTAGTCGGCATCGAGCTCGAGCATCGCCCGGTGTCGCTGGGCTGCATAAACGACACCGACTCGCAGGCGCTGCTTCGGATCCATCCCGCGCAGCTTGCCGAGGAGCTCGGCGACACCTTCGCGCTCCTCCTGGCTCGCCTCGTCGTAGATCGCCTTGACGATGGCCTCCTTGTTCTCGAAGTATTGATAGAGCGAGCCGACGCTGACACCGGCGCGCTCGGCGATACGATTGGTCGTGAGCGCCTCCGGCCCGGCCTCGTCCAGCAGCAGCCGGCCCGCCTCGCGAACGGCCCGGACCAGCTCTCGCGATCGCTCCTGGCTCGGGCGCCGTCGCGCGGACTTGCTTCTGGAGCCGGTCGTCTTGCGGGGTCTCTTCCCGGCGGATCGCGGCGTTTCGTCTGCCTTCGTCATCGTGCTCTCCAACGACGATAGGGAAGCACTCGGTCCGCTCGATCACCACTCCAAAGAGCGGGAGCCGATGGATACGGCCCGGGCGGATGTGCAAGCGAGTCGCAACTCGCCCCTCAACCCACCCGATCCCCTACCACTTCGATGTGCCCGGCTTCGCCCTCGATCACCTCGCCCACCGTCGCCCGCACCGGCACGCCTCGCGCCTCGAGCTCCATCAGGAGCTGCGACTCCTGCGCTGCCGGCACGGCGATCAGAAGCCCACCCGAGGTCTGGGCATCGGCGAGGATCAGGCGATCGGTCTCCGGTAGCGCCGCGTCGAAGCGCGTGCACTTCTCGACGTAGCGAAGGTTGTTCTTGCTACCCCCCGGCACGAACCCCGACTCTGCGAGCCGCCGGGTCGGGGACAGGAGGGGCACCGCATCGGCGAAGAGACGCGCGGCACGCTTCGAGCCGACCATCAGGTGATGAAGATGGCCGAGTAGACCGAAGCCCGTCACGTCGGTCGCCGCATGTGCGCCCGCTGTGAGAGCCGCATCCTTCGCTCCCTTGTTGAGGGCCTGCAGGGTCGTTACCACCTCTTCCAGCTCGGCGGGAGAGATCTCGGATTTCTTGATCGCCTGGGCCGCAATTCCCGCGCCGATCGGCTTGGTGAGAATCAAGCGGTCACCTGCGCGACCACCGGTATGGGAGAGAGACCGCTCGGAATCGACGCTGCCCAGCACGCAGAGTCCATACTTGAGCTCGGGGTCGAGCACCGTGTGCCCTCCGACCACGGCGCAGCCCGCCTCGGCGGCCTTGTCGCGGCCGCCCTTCAGGATGCGAATCAAGACGTCCTGGGAGATCTTGTCGTCCGGAAAGCCGCAGATCGCGAGGGCCACCTGGGGCTCGCCTCCCATCGCATAGATATCCGAGAGCGAGTTGGCTGCGGCAATCGCACCGAAGGTCTCGGGGTCGTCGACGATCGGCGTGATGAAATCGACGGTGAATGCGAGGCGTGAGCCGGCATCCGGGCGCAAGAGGGCCGCGTCATCCATGGGACCCACTTCGGAGTCCACCCAGGGATGAGGGAACGTGCTGAGGCTTTTCAGAACCTGACCCAGGTCCTCGGCGTTGAGCTTACGCGCTCAACCGCCGGCGGGGACCAGCTGGGTCAGTCTCAGCTCGCTCATCGCTTCTCCATGGCGCGATCGCGTCTCTGCATATTCGTACCCTCGCATCGTCGCATCGTCGCGCATCCGGCCGCTGGGGCGCAGCGGAATCTCCGCTCCTTCCGTCGGCGTTTTCTCGCACGGACGGGATCATACGCGCGATGAGCGCGGCCTCCAACGCGCGCCCGCACCGGCTATCGTGTCCAGGTGCTCCCCTTCTCGATCTCATCGGATCAGCGCACGCTGCCCCGCGACGCCGCCCTGACGGCGAGTCTCTTCATCGCACTCATCACATTGCTCTACGCGGCCGGTGCCGGCGCTCACGCACGCAGTGTCTCCTACTCCCACTGGAAGCTCGGCGAGACGCGACACTCGGTCCAGGTGAGGGTCTCCCAGCTGGAACTCAGCAGGCTCGGCCTCGACTTCTCCCAGCTCCAGAAAGACTCCGCCCCCGTTGCCGACTACCTGGCCGAGCGGCTCGTCTTGCGGGCGGGCGACTCGATCTGCACACGCACCACTTCGCCGCGCCCACGGCGCGCGCGGGAGGGGTGGCTCGCGTTCGGCTGGGCGGTCGAGTGCAGCCAGTCCGGACCGCTCTCGATCGAGAGCCGGATCCTGCTCGACTCCGCCCCCTCCCACCTTCACTTCGCGCGGGTCCACTTCGGCCGGTCGGATGGAGAGGCGAGCGAAGGAGACCGGGAGAAGCCCATCCGCAGTCAGGAGAAGGTGCTCACGAAGTCCGAGAGCCGCTGGGAGCTCGGTCCTCTCAGCGAGGACGCGGCCGCTGAAGATCGGTCGACCGCGGGCAGTACCTCAGGCAGCACCACAGGCGAATACGTCGCACTCGGTATCGAACACATCCTCTCCGGCTGGGACCACCTCGCCTTCGTCTTCGCCCTGCTCCTGCTCGCGGGCTCCCTGGGCGAGGTCGCCCGCCTCGTCACCGGCTTCACCCTGGCCCACAGCGTCACCCTCGCCCTCGCGGCCCTGGGAGTGCTGCACCCCGACGGGCCCGCGGTCGAAGCCGTGATCGGATTCTCCGTGGCCCTCGTCGCCGCCGAGAATGGCTGGGAGCTCTCCGGGCGCGCGCGCGCCGTCCCGATCGCCGTCGGGTTGGGGCTCACGAGCCTGATGATCCTCTCGCTGGCCGGGATCGGCACTCTATCCGTCCTCACCCTCATCGGGCTCCTGCTCTTCTCACTCTGCCACTTCGGGCTGCTGGGCCGGGTCGAGAATCCGGCGGGGATCCGCACCGCCCTCGCGTTCTGCTTCGGTCTGGTGCACGGCTTCGGCTTCGCGGGAGTGCTCGAGGAGATCGCACTTCCGACGGATCGCATGGTCTCGGCCCTCTTCGGCTTCAATGTCGGCGTCGAGATCGGACAGCTCGCGGTAGTCCTCGTCGCCTGGCCTACTCTGCGTTGGATCTTTCGCTGGCGGGGGGCGGGCGCGCATCGACTCGTCAGCGAGTGGGGTTCGGCCGCGATCTGCGGGCTGGGGCTATTCTGGTTTACGATGCGCGCAATCTGATGAGGTCCCGCCCATGAGTCTTCCCTTTCCCGAGTACGAATCCTTCGACGCCCTCGCCCTCGCCCACCAGGTCGAGCGTGGCGAGATCACCCCCGCCGAGCTCCTCGATGCCGCGATCGCGCGCTGCGAGGCCCGAAACCCGGAGCTGAACGCGGTCGTGATCCCGCTCTTCGACGAGGCCCG
This sequence comes from uncultured Myxococcales bacterium, assembly GCA_965371385.1. Taxonomy (GTDB): domain Bacteria; phylum Myxococcota_A; class UBA9160; order UBA9160; family UBA4427; genus CBDUYG01. The sequence goes on from CBDUYG010000403.1 coordinate 3,535, forward strand.
GGCCCAGCTCGAGAACCGCGTACCGGACGGCCCCTTTCGCGGCGTTCCCTTCCTGATCAAGGACCTCGGGCTGCAGCTGATCGGGACCCGCACGACGGGCGGCTCGCGCTTCTTTGCCGACCACGTCGCCGACCACGACAGCGAGCTGGTGCGCCGCTACCGGGAGGCCGGCCTGGTGATCTTCGGCAAGACCGCGTCGCCCGAGTTCGGCCTTTCCACCACCACCGAGTCGCAGCTTCACGGCGCAACCCGCAACCCGTGGAACGTCGGCCATACCTCGGGCGGCTCGTCGGGGGGCGCTTCCGCCGCCGTGGCGGCCGGCATCCTGCCCCTCGCGAACGCGAGCGACGGCGGCGGATCGATCCGCATTCCGGCCTCGTGCTGCGGGCTCTTCGGACTCAAGCCGACGCGCGGACGAATCCCGATCGGCCCGCGCGTACTGGAAGGCTGGGCGGGGATGAGCACGATCCACGCGGTCTCGCGCTCGGTTCGCGACAGCGCGGCCCTGCTCGACGCCACTCAGGGACCCGAGCTCGGCTCGCCCTAC